>CAZRFG010000061.1:0-13202 GCA_964599205.1 uncultured Victivallaceae bacterium | reverse complement strand
ACGGCCCCGCCAATAACGAATTGACCGCCCCCACCCGGAACCAGTCCCGCCCCAATACACCCTCCTCGGTCTCCAGCACAATCTCCCCCGTCGACGCATCAATCGCCGCCACATACGCCGGCACCCCCAGCGCCACCCCCAAACCCTTGCGCTGCCCCAGCGTGTATTGGTGTATCCCCCCGTGCCTGCCCACCACCCGGCCCCGATATACGAAATGACCCGGCTTCGGGGTCAATTCAAACAACCGCCGCAAAGTCTCGCCAAAACATTCGCCCGGCACCTGAAAACAGGCATCCTGACTGTCCCGCTTCTCCGCCGTCACCAACCCCAGCGCCGCCGCCTCTTTGCGCACCTCCGGCTTGGTCAAATCCCCCACCGGGAAATATAGCCGCTCCAGCATCCACCGCCGCAGCCGGTACAGAAAATAGGTCTGATCCTTGGCCGGATCACTGCCGCGCAACAGCCGCACGTCGCCGGGTACACGCTCGATCCGGGCGTAATGCCCGGTCAGCACCCCGTCCGCCCCGAGTTCATCGGCCAGCTCAAACAAGGTGGCGAATTTGACCAGCTCATTGCAGTTGCAGCAGGGATTCGGAGTCAACCCGGCAAGATATTCCAACGCCGCCGGCCGCAACACTTTTTCCGCAAAGGCCGGATAACGCTCGACGAAGCGGTGCTCGATCCCCAGCGCGGCGCAAACCGAGAGCACCGCCGCCTCGTCGCTTTTGCCGACGCAGAGTTGCGCCGCCGAAAAATCCGGGTCGGGGTGCTTCAAACGCAAGGTGACGCCGATCACCTCATGCCCCTGGCGCAACGCCAGCGCCGCCGCCACCGAAGAATCCACCCCGCCGGACATCGCCGCGATCAATTTCATGTGAGTAAACCTTCCAACTTCGTTTCACCGTCACCAAAGATAGGCCCGGAAGTCGGATTTGCAAGTCGGATTGATGAAAAAAATGAAGCGCGGCCGCGGTTCCCCGGTCGCCAAAACAAAAAAAAGGAAGAGTTTACTCTTCCGGCAATGTCTTCAATTTGATTTCCAGCTCAATCACCGGCCGCATCCAGCAGACGAAGCCGGGATCGGAGGCGATCCGCCAGACCAGCGCCTTGCCGCCGCCCCACTGATCCTCCAGCGTAATCACCCCGTCGCCCGGCAGGAAACGGCTGATCCGGAAACTGCGGTCGCGCAGACACGCCAGCACCATCTCCCCCGCGCTCGGATAACCGTCGCTGTGGATCGAAACGACACTGCCGCGCGGAATCACCAGTCCGTCGATATTGCGGTCGGCGATCAACTGCACCTGCTCGCAACTGTGGCCTTGCTTTTTCCGCCGCCCGAGAAAATCGCTCAACCTCTCCAGCGCCGGCTCGTATGACGCCAGATCGGAAATCGTGCAACTATGGTATTTCTTGCGCAACGGCAGCTGATTCGACCGCAACGGCCGGATCTGAACCTCGAAACGCTTCTCCTCCAACTCGCCCGGGGCATGCCGGCCGATGATCCGGCCGTTGAAAATCGAACTGTAAAACTCCAGCAGGTCAGCCTCGCTGATCCGCAGAAAATCGACGATCGTCGCCAACTGCGCCGGACTCAGCAGCGACTCCCCCTGTTTCGCCTGGGTGATCGCCGCCGGCGACAGTGACAGCGCCTGAGCCAACTCACACTGCCGGCACTTTCTCAACTCCAGATAGCGGGCAATGACCGGCCAGCCGTTGACTGATTCTCTGGTATCCGTTTGTTCCATCTTCCACAGCCCTCCCGAGTTGATTAAAAAAATGCCGGGCCGGGGCGATATCGCAAAAAACAATTTCCCAGCCCTATCAATCCGTATTTTTTTCGCAACATCTCCGAAAATATTCATTAACCATAAACTTAACATATACCAATTATAACGTATATTTTGTTCGATTCAAGATAAAAAAACGATTAAATATCATTTTTTACTTGATTTCAATAAAATCTCCATTATATTTTAAGTGTTTACTAAAAAATAAGCTTAAAAATCAAGTTTTTTGTTTAAAGAGCTTTGCCGGTTGACATTTTTGACAGAAAAGTGAACGCTCATTCGCCTGAACCAAATCAAACGTTCGGAGATCAACATGAAATGCTATGGCAAATCCTATCGGAAACATGAGGAATGCTCCGGCTGTGAACTCGCGGCACATTGCCGGGACGCAGCCGACCTGCCGCTGATGACCATGCACCCCGGCCGGGCCGCGGAATGGGACAACCGGGCGCCCGAGTCCCAGTCGCAGGACCCGGAATCGGACCCCGGCAATGATGTGTACAGCCGCGCCGATTTGCTCGAAGTGATCGGCTTTATGGCTTCACTCGACTTGTCCACCCTCGATTTTCTGCGCGCCAAGCTCGCCGATCCGGAAATCAGTTTCACCAAGCTTGCCAAACAACGCAACATCTCACGCCAGGCAGTCCACAAATTCATCCGGGACCGCTGTCTGCGCAACCCCGAACTCGCCATCGTAATGCAGAATCGCGGCCAGAAAATAGAAAGCAATCTCAAAAAATCATTCATGGAGGAAGTATGCAGAATCCGACGAAAAACACGCGCCAGGAAATCGAACAAACCAAAAGCCGCCTTGAACTCCTCGAAGAAATTGATCTGCTCGATTCGGAGTTTCGACTTATCGAAAATGAGTATACTCAACGGCGGCAGCATCTGGAAGAACGCCTGCGCCGATTGAGCGCCAGCTGATCCTTCCGAAAATTCAGCGCCTCAAAAGTCAAGGATAAAAAAAGCGCCGGAAATCATTGATTTCCGGCGCTTTGAGTTCGAGGCAGTTATTCCAGCCGACCGAGGGCGGGCAAGCCGCGATTGACGCGTTCGGACGGATAGAACGGGCTGCCGTCGGGTTTGACCAGCCGGCAGGTCATGAAAATCAGCAGATTTTTCTTGGCCGCCTGGCTGTAACGCGACTGGAACATCCGGCCCACCAGCGGCAGGTCGCCGAGCACCGGAATCTTGTCGTTGAGGGTCACCACCGTATCGTCGATCACGCCGCCGAGGACGATGGTTTCGCCGTCGTAGACGGTGACCGTGGTGTCGATGTCGCGGATTGCGATGATCGGCTTGCGCATCAGGTCGATGTTGCCGCTGGCATCGGTGCTTTCAAAGGTGGTCCAGCCGGTGAAGGTGGTCACTTTCGGCGCCATCCGGACCCGGATGGTGCGGCGCACTTTGTCCACTTCCGGCGTGACGTCCATCATGATGCCGAGCGGAGTCGGATCCTGGAAGGTCGGGAACGGTCCGATGACCGTAAAGGTCTGGGTCGAACTGTTGGTGTCGCCGCTGGCGCTGTTACCCTGCTGGGTGGTGCCCTGGTCGTATTCATCGACGAACGGCACTTCCTTGACCATTTCGATATGGGCGGGCATGCCGGCCAGCGTGGTCACCCGGGGCGACGCCAGTGTGTCGCTCGAATCCATCTGGTTGGCGGCAAAAATCTTCGCGGTATAGGCGAACGCATTTTCCCCGCCGGCGACGCCCTTGACCACAAAGAGTTCGTTGGCGCCGCCGCTGTAATTGCGGGTCAGCCCGGTCAAACTGTCCTTGAACGACAGCCGCTGCGAACTGTAGCCGGGAATGGTGCCGGTTTCCGGATTGTAGTTGCCGTAGGGATAGTTGTTCGGATTGTAGCTCACGGTGTAATCGAAGCTCAGTTCCTTGAGGTCGTTCTGGCCGACTTCGATGAACTTGGCGGAGATCTCCACCATCGGATCCTTGTCGCTCAGGATCACCTGGATGACATCGTCGATGGCCCGGAGGTTTTCAATCGTATTGGTCACGATCAGCCGGCTGATCCGGGTGTCGTACACAATCTGCGAACCGATCGGGAAACGGATGCCGCGGTCGATGAAGAAGGTCTTGAGCGCCGCCGAATCTTCCGCGTTGACTTCGCCGAAAGCCGACTTTTCCACCGGGAAAATCTTGGTTTCCAAATCGTCCAGCGGCACGTTCTCGGGAGCGATCACCACCGCGTAGCGTTCGACCCGCATTTTCAGCCCGGCCGCATCGCAGAGATAGCGCAACGCGTCGAAAAGCGATTTTTTGGTGATGATCAAGTTGATCTTCTTGGCATTCGCCTCCGGATCGACTTCCGCGCCGGCAGCGCCTTCGGCACCGGCCGCCGGAGCGGCAGCCACCGGAACCGGAGCGGGCGCCGGAGCGGGGGCCGGAGCGGCGCCGGCCATCGCCGGATCCATTGGCGCGCCGTCGGGGCTCTGCTGCTGCGCCGCCGCTTCCACCGGCAAACTGGAGGCGCGACGCAAAAAGATATTGACGCCGACGCCTTCCGGATCGTTGCGCTTGCTCTCTTCCTGAAGGAACTTGATCGCCGTCGGGATGGTCACTTCCTCGAAGTCCACCCGCGGAATGGTGATGCTGCGGATCTTTTTGTCAATCCCGGCAATGTCTTCGCTCTCTTTTTTGACCGGGGCATTGATCTGGTTTTCCGCCGGATTTTCACCCTCGGCCGGAATCTGGTTCGCCCAGCGCCATTCCAACTCGGTGATCAGCTTGCGGTGTTCATTGTCGAAACGGGCTTCGGCCACATTGGTGCTGCGGACGTTGACCGAGCGCAAATTGTTCAAAGCTTCCGCATTGTAGGGGTCGATCAACAGCACGTCCTGGTACTTGCGGGCGGCGCGCTGCAGATTGCCGGCCGCGACCAGCTCCTGACCCTGGCGCATCAGAACCTGAATCCGGTACTCCTGGCCGACCAGGTCGGGCAGCAGTTTTTCGGCATTGGTGTTGACCCGGGTTTCGGTCGCGTCGCGCCGTTTCTCAAACTCGGCGATTTTCCGCTTCACCGCCGGCGCGCATTCGGGATAGAACTCCATCGCCTGCTTGCAGAGCTTGATCGCCTCTTCGTAATCCTGGACCTGGGCCTTTTCGTGCGCGGCGACCACCGCGTCCTCGGCCAGATAGTAATAACACTTGTTGATCAGCGTCCGGCAGTTCTCGATCCGCTTTTCAAAGGCATTGGTTTCAAAAGAGCGGAACACTTTGATCGCTTCCAGATACTTGGCGATCGCCGCTTCATATTTGCCTTCGCCGTAAAGATCGTTGGCTTCCCGCACGATTTTCTCGGCGTTGGCCTCGATCTGCTGCTGCGAAACCGCATAGCGATTGATCGAATTGCGCACTTCGGTCGCATTTTCACCGGCCCCGGTCACCGTCGCCGCGGCGGGCGCGGCAGGCGCGGTCGGCGCCGGCGTCGCCGCTTTGTCAGCCGCCGGGGTCGCCGCTTTGTCAGCCGCCGCCGTCGCCTCCCCGGCCGCAGCCGCCATCAGCGAGCAGGAGCAGGCCGCCACCATCAAAGTCATGCTAACTTTATTCATTGTAAACATCATCAAGCCTCCAGCCCGGGGTTAGCGGTTAAAATCCGGCATGCCGCGCTGCTGATTGCGGCGAATCGGCACACCGTCGTTATTGACCAGTCGGGTGGTCACAAATACCAGAAGGTTGTTCTTGGTCTTCGTCTCAGCCTGGCTGGAGAAAAGCCGTCCCAACAGCGGAATGTCACCCATCACCGGCCAGCGGTCGTAAATGGTTTCGGTCTTGTTGTCGATCATCCCGCCGAGGACGATGGTTTCACCGTCGTAGACCTTGACATTGACGTCCAGCTTGCGGCGGCCGATGATCGGCATCCACACGTTGTAGGTCTGACTCCAGGTGGTGACATATTCCGGCGTCCGGGACGAGAAGTCGATGTAACCGGTGGAGATGGTGACGGTGTCGTCGGTCGGGCCGAGATAGGTCACCACTTCGGGATGGAGCTCGAGCGACACCGTATAGTTGTCGGGCTCGACCTGCGGCGTCACCTTGAGGATGATGCCGATGTCGGTGCCGTTGTCGGTCCAGGTCGGAACCGGCACGGTGATGGTCTGCCAGCTGCCGCTGTTGGACACTTCCGGCGCTTCCCATTCTTCCGGGAAGTAATACTGCTTGGTCATCCGGATCGAAGCCGGCGAACCGCTGCTGGTCATCAATTTCGGAGCCGACAGCACTTCGCTGCGGTCGTTGCGGCTGACCGCGTTGACGGTCAAGGCCAAATTGACGTTGGTATCCTTGAAAATCCCGTTGCCGAAGTTCGGCAGCACCTTCAGGTCGTTGATCAGTTTGATGTTGGTTCCGCTGCCGGAGGTACTGGTGGTGCTGCGGACCGGCGACTGGCTCTCGTTCATGTTCCAGCCGCTGTTGGGGTAGGTGGGACCGGTCTGGGCCTTCGGATTGTTGGCATCCTGCATGTTGAAGAACCAGTCGAACCCGAGTTCCTGCCAGTCGTTTTCGTTGATTTCGATCAGCTTGATTTCGACCATCACCAGCGGGGTTTCGATGGCGTCGAGCTGGCGGAGCAGCTCGTCGAGGCGGCGGAGGTTTTCCACCGTATTGCGGACGATCAGCTTGTTGGCACGGCGGTCATAGGCGATCGAGGATTCACCGTCGAAACGAACCCCGCGGGAAGCGAAATAGCTCTTCAGGATCGCCGAAGTCAGCGCCGCCTGGCGGGTATCCACGGTGGAGCTCAGGACATTGCTGGTTTTGAGGTCAATGCCCTCCCCCAGCTTGCCGAGGACTCCGGAGCCGGCTTCACCGGTGCCGGTGGTGGTCGGGGCCGGAACCGGGACCTGGGTGGCCGGAACCGCGCCGCCTTCGGTGGAAATCGCATTGGGGTCGACCGTGCCGGTGCCGGTGATGCTGCCGATCAGGTCGCCGCGCACCGAAAAGGACTGGGTCTGCATCTCGTCGACGCTGCGGCCGATGAAGATGCCGCCGTCGTCAACCTTGTACTTGAGCCCGACATCCTGGCAGAGGTAACGCAGCACTTCGCTCATCGGAATGCGCGAGAAGCTCATGGTGACGCGATTGAGCTGGTCAGCCACCGACTTGTCGAAGCCGGCGATGATGTTGATCCCTTCCTTGTCCGGGTCGTAGACTTTGCTGCGGTTGTTGAGGAAGCGGATCACCGACAGCACGTCGGCTTCGTCAAATTCGACCGACGGGAAAATGATCCGTTCCATCCGGCTGTAGATGCTGTCGGAGGCGGTACTTTTGACTTCAATCTGGCGCTGGGCGGCATTTTCCATTTCGGTCGGGAAAATCGGCTCGGCCCAGCCCCAGGTGTTGGCGGCGAGCATGCCCTGAACATCCGCCATCTGGCGGTTCTGGGCGGCGGTATACAGTTTGGTGTAAACCCGCCCGAGCATGTCAGTGGCCTCAAGATTGAACGGGTCGACCAGGAAAACCCGCTCCAGCCGGATCCGGGCCTCTTCGTAGCGACCGTTGGTATAAAAGGTTTTGGCTTCGCGCAACAGCAAGTCGACCGACTTGAGATTCTGCTCGTAATTCTTGTCGAATTCCTTGATGTTGGTTTCCTTGGCGTAGGTCATCCCCTGCATCATCCGGCGGCAGTTTTCATTGAAACTGTTGACGTCGGCGGCGAGCGACGGATTGACCAGCGCCGCTTCGGCGGCGAACGCCATCGCTTCGGTATAACGTTTGGCGGAACTTTCCGAACGGGCTTTGGCCATCAGGGTGCGGGCCCATTCGTTCTTGAGCGAGCGGCGTTCGTATTCGAGTTCACCGCGGCGTTTGTCGATTACCGAGCCCCAATTTTCGCTTTTGGGCGGAGTCAGTTTGAGGATCAGTTCCTCCAGGATCTTATCCGCTTCGGCGTAGGACTCCTTGTCGCGCAATTTCTCGACTTCAGCCATTCGGCCGTCCACTTCGGTAATCAGCTTCATCCGGCTTTCTTTGACCTGTTCGGTCATTGCCGTCAACTGATTCGCCTCCGCGGCGTTCGCCGAGCCGGCGGTCATCAGCATCAAAGCTGCCAACCCCACCGCTCGAGAGAATGAATTCCACCTCGTGTTGTTCATACTGCATCCACCTTTATGTTTATATTCAAAACTCAAATGAATTGCTTCACTTAGCGCATCATCATGCCTTCAGGGGAAACCGCCGCGTCGGCGCCGGAACGAACCCGGACCCGCTCGTTCTGCGGAATCTTGCCCTGGAGAGTGACCGGTTCGCCAACCGGTTTGTTGAAATTGCGGCTGCCGCGGGTACGGTCGATCAGCGAAAGCGTGCCTTCCTTCTGATTGATCGTCTCGACGCGGTAGCGTTCAACCCCGGTGTAACGGTTGCCGAGCGAAAATTCCTCGCCGTTGCCGACCGTGATTTCGGCATTGTTGCCGGTGTCGAGCAAAAAGGCCTTGGGATCGGGCGAGAACACGGTCTTGCCGACCGGCATTTCGATGACCGTCTTGCCGCCGACCTGTTCGAGCGTGATGACCGAGTTGTCCACCACCACTTCGGAGCCGCCGACGGTTTTCTTGACCTGGTCGAGTTTGACCTTGGAGATGCGGTAGTCGCGGCCGTCGATCTTAAGCACGTCGTTGAGCGAGGTGAAAGTCGATTTGCCGGTGTCGGTGCGGTTGACCTGGATATCCCACTTGCTCTGGTCTTCGCTGTTGTTGGTGTTGACCTTCATCAACATGAAGGGAAGCACCACCGATTCAACTTTCTGAACCAGCAGCCGCTGCCAGAGCGGGGGCCGCGAACGCGGGTCGTTGAGCACGGTCTTGTTCTTGTATTCGTACAAATTGGAGAAACCGTCGTTGTCAAGGTCGTCAAGCACGTTGTGCGGATCTTCTTTGGAAAGACCGTATTTTTCCTTGACGTCATGCGGAATCCCGCAGCCGTCGGGGTCTTCTGCGGTGAAATTGCCGCGTTCCAGGGTGGGACCGGTGCTTTTCGGCGGTTCGGCGAGTTCTTTTTTGCAGAACGGGCATTTATTGCCGAGGTAGCCGCTCGGAATCAGTTTGCTGCAATTTTCATGGCCGCAACGGACCACGCCGAAAATCGTCACCAGATCGGAGTAATATTCCGCTCCCGGCTTGCGGGGCTTGGAGGCATCCCACAGGGTGCCTTCCTCAAACAGCTTTTTGAGGTTGAACTGCGGGTCGTCCGGCTTGACCGCCTGGGTATGGAAATCCGGTTCGCGGGTCGGCAACTGCAGTTTCTTCAAGGTGATCTGGCCGGTCTCCTGGACGATCAGCACCAAATAAGCCATCGACGCAATAAAAGAAAGCAGCAGCACTGCCAGAACGAGTTTCTCATAATGTCTCTTCAGAAATTCCACGGTAGGACCTCCGTCTCACTAATTAAGCTCAGGCGTCGCCAGCGAAATATATTCGATGTCGAGCACTGCTTCGCATTTTTTGCTTCCAGCGAAAATGATCTTGCCGTAGTTGGGACGCTTTTCATACGGCATCTTCAACAGCTCTTCGCGGAGCTGAGCGGCGGTCTTGGTCGGCTGCTGCTGCTGTTGCTGATCTTCGGGACGGCCTCCGGGCATCATATCCGGCGGCATATCCGGCGCGGCATGCCGGGCGTCGCGGCGGTTGCGGCGGTTTTCGCCGGACGGATCCGCCGGATTGTTGCCGAGGGTGCCGGACTCAAGCTCAAGCCGGAGCCGCTCGGCCTCCGCCGCGCGTTCCCGGAAAACGTTCTGGGCGCCGTCGTTGTCGGCATAGAGGAAAACGCTGCGGACCACGTAGATCCGGTTTTCGGTATAGGCGTCGTTCAAAGACTTGACGAAGCCGCGGATCTGACTGATGTCGCCGGTCACGCCGACGGTATAATGGTAGATGATGTAATCACCCACCCGTTCGCCGGCCAGGTTGCGGATTTTAAAGGAGTTGAGCGAATCCAGCCCGGCTTTGGAAAGACGGGTCGCCAAGTCGCCGATCACTTTCCAGTTGCGGACGATGTTGGGAATGTTTTCCGGCAGCGGCAGCACCTTGTAGTCGAATCCGAAAGAACCGGCATCGCCGATGATCGAAGTCGGGCGCTTTTCGCCTTTTTCACTCTTTTCGCCGTTTTCGTTGAACACGTCAACCATGTGCGAGCGCATCGTCCACATGAAACGCATGCACTTCTGGGGGTCGCCGTCCATGCTGCGCTGCAGCCCGAGCGCCGCCAGCAGCACTTCGTCGAGGTTGGCCGGGGTCAGGGGCTCGGGCGTGACCTTCTGATACTCCTGGCGGAACATTTCACGCGCCTCGTCCCACTTGGGATACTCTTTTTTGAAGCGGTTGTAGAAACGGTAGCGGCCGCCCAGCGCATTGCGGCTGGCGTCGCCTTCCCAGGCGGTGCGGAACGCCGCCTGAAGCTCCGGCAGTTTGACGCCGAGGGTCTTGGCAAAGGCCTCCAGCGCCGGTTTTTCGAGGTTGCCGAAGCGATTGCGCAATTTCTCGGCCTTGTCCTTGTACATTGCGATTTCGGCCTGGATCGGCTCGACGTTGCCGGCGACCGGCGCCGGGGTCTGTTTGATCAGCTCGCTGATCTGCTTGCTCAGCTTTTCCGCCTGGCTGAAGTTGCTGTACATCCGGGCGTGTTCCATCACCGCGAAAACCAACAGGCCCAACACCACAATCAAAGTGATGCCGAGCACGATCAGCAGCACCATATTATTTTTAATAAACCGTTTCATGCGCACACCGTCATTTCTTGATGGGTTCTTTAAGTTTGATCAGCGCCGTGTAGGCCTTGAGGTTGTCCTTGCCCGAGCCGGACTCGAACGCCTCAATCACAAAACCATCATCCGCATCCGAGAAATGCTTCGACTTCTTCAGCGCGGCACGAAATTCGTCTTCGGCCAGGTCGTTGTCCAGAACCAGCATATAGAATCGCATCCGCAATTCTTTGACTTCGGAGATCAGGTCGGCTTTCTTGCGCTCGAACTTCTTGACTTCGGTGAGCGAAGCGGACGGCTGGGCGCCGGGCTGGGGCGCATCCATCGGGCCGAAAAGCGCGCCGGGATCGTTCTGGTCGTGCGTCGCCGCCGCCACCGGGGCGATCTCGGTCCCGACCCCTTCCAGGGCTACGATATACATCGTATCCGGCATGATCGACTGGAGCTCCTCGAGCATGTCGAACCATTTGCCGCGCGGCTTGAGCAAATCGGCGGCCTCCTGATACTGGGATTTGGCGCCGCCGAGTTCGCCCATCAATTTCTTGATCCGGTCCTGCATTTTCTGGGTCTCTTCGACCCCGCCCTTGGTCTGGTTGACCAGCGACATACTGTAGCCGGTGCGGTGCATGATCGCGGAGAGGAAGATCAGCAAACAAACCACCACCGAACCGGCGCTGATATAGAAATAAATCTTTTTGCGCTGGAAGGATTTCTGGAATTCGATCGACTTCGGAATCAGCGAGATGTCGACCGGGCAGGTGGTGACGCTGTGGAGGCTCATGCCGATCAGTTCGGGGAACATCGGAGCCACGTCGAGCAGTTTCTGACGATCGACCTCGGCCCCCAGACTGACGGTGGAAAAGACGTTGAGGTAGTCGATCGGAATGCGCAATTTTTCGTGGAAAAATTCCTGGGTGTAGAACATCAGCGAACCGCCGCCCGAAAGCAGCATCTGCTTGGGCTGGTTGCCGCCGTGCTGGGAACGCCAGACGTTGATCGAACGGTTGATTTCACCGTGCAGACGGGTCATCACGTTACGGGCGATCTTGGAGATCGTCGCCGCCACTTCGGACTCGGGCTCTTCGTAAGCGCCGCCGAGGGCGACGAAGCCCTGCCGGCGTTTCAACTCCTCGGCTTCGGCAAAGGCGATGCCGAACTCTTTGGCGACCAGCTGGGTGATGGTGTCGCCCGCGATCGGAATGCTGCGCACGAACACCCGGCCGGAGTCGGCGATCACCAAATTGGAGGAGCGGCCGCCGATGTTGAGCAACAGCACGCTCTCATCGCCGGCGCACTGGCTGGCCTTGGCGGCGTTGAACATCGCCACCGGGGCGATATCCACCGACATGATCTCCTTGCCGGAGTCCTGGATGATATCGGTATAGGCGGTCACCTGTTCGATTTTGACCGCGACGATCAAGGCTTCGAAATCTTCGGTCTCTTCGACTTCGACGATCGGCTCGCCGCCCGGTTCCTCGGGTTCAACGGTCCGTTCGGTGGTCTGGACGTGGCTGATCAGCTGGCTGCCCCAGACCACTTCCTCCATCGGATACGGAATCAGCTGTTTTGCCTCGTATTCGATGATTTTTTTGATCGAAGCGCTGTTGCCGACCAGCGGCGGGAGCTTGGCCAGCCGCGAAAAGGAGGATTGTCCGGAAATCGACAGACAGACGTTTTTGGCCTTGAAGGCCTGTTCCGTCAGCAACTGGTGGTAGGCTTCGGAAAACGCCGTGACCGGGTCCGCGTCACGATCGGAAAAATCGTGAAAAGCGAACTTCTCCAAAACCACGCCACCGGCTTCGGGATAGGAAAACTCCGCCATTTTCAGGCTGGCGCCGCCGATGTCGATTGCTAAGACTGACTGTTCTTTTTTTGCCATTTCCTGTCACTACCGGTTATATATGATATTCTATTTGACAATACTCTGACCGCCATCGGACGAAACTTCGTCGTAGATCAGGTCGTAATAGTCGTAATCGCTCCCCGCCCAAGGGGTTTTTTCTTTGGAATAAAGGCCGCCGCGGAGGCGGACCACGTCGCTGTAGTTCTGAGAAAATTTCTGCATCAGGGCGCGCGCCTTGGCGATGTCGGACTCTTTTTTGACGTAGCCGTTCGCCCAATAACCCTCACCGAGCAGCACCCGGCCGGGGCCGTAAAACTCAACGCTGGCGGCGACGAACATCGTAGTGGAGAAATTTTTGTTGGTGATGTAATAACGGTCCATCAGCTTCGGCGGAATCAGCAGCATCGCAAAATGGCTTTTGCCGTCGGCCTGGATGGTGAAGAAGCGGGTTTTGCCGGAGAAAACGATGAAAAGGGTGTCGCCCTTGCCCCGGGTTTCGGAGTTGAGCACCACCGTGCCCTCCATAGTGACATCGTCGTACCAGCCGGCGGGAGCCAGCGGCGAAGCCAGCGGCAGATAGGTGATTTCAAGCATCGCCCATTTGGCCCGGCCGCTGCCGCTTTTGGCCGAAGTGCTGATGTTGCTGTATTGCGGAAGCGGAGTGTCGTAGAAACGGATTTTGAGGTCGGTGACATCGATATCGGCGCCCTTGTTGCGCTTGGATACCCCCGGAGTCGCGGCTTCGGCGGCAACGCCGAAAAACAGCGCCGCCAGGCAAATTACGCTCATGATCCGCTTCATAACCCGAAAACTCCCAGTTTGATTACCGCTTGTCCGTCCCCGGTCCGGTCGGAACCGC
>CAZRFG010000060.1:0-13207 GCA_964599205.1 uncultured Victivallaceae bacterium | reverse complement strand
GCGGGAATCGCCGGATCGAGAAAAAGACCAGCATCGCTCCGAGCGTGGTGCCGAAGCGGATCAGCGCGGTCAGAAACGGCTTCTCGGAGTTCAGCGCCGAGCCGATCGCCGGAAGAAAGAGCAATAGAAAGGTGATCGAATATCGCAGCATTTTTCAACTTTCAAATAGCAACAATGTTTCGCCGAAGTGATTGCGGGTCCGGCGCGCGAGTTCGCGAAGGGCGCTTCGATCCGGCGCGATGGCGTACATGGTCGAGCCGCTGCCGGTGATTTCGGCGTTCAACGCCCCGTTTTCGACGAGAAAACGGCGCAATATGCCGAACAGCGGAAATTTACGGTACAGCGCCGGCGCGAGGTCGTTGTGGAGATTGGCGGCGACCGCAGCGAGATCATTTGCCCGCAACGCCGCGGCGAGCGCGTCGGCACGATTGGCGCGATCGGGGCCGATATCGGCCGGATCGAGATGAGTGTACGCCCATTTGGCGCTGACCGGGAAACGCGGGTTGACGATCAGGAGCGGGAGATCGGTCGTCGCGTCCTCAAGCGGGGTGAATTCCTCACCGATGCCGGTACCGAAGCCGACGGCGGGGGCGAGGAAATAGGGCACGTCGGCCCCGAGCTTGAGCGCGATGGCGGCCATTTCCGGTGCCGTCAGCCGACCGTACTCCTGATTGAGGAGCCGCAGCGCGGCGGCGGCGTCGGAACTCCCGCCGCCCATTCCGGCGGCGACCGGAATGCGTTTGGTCAGATGGAATTTCCATGCCGGAGCGATTTTCGCCGCCTCGACATAGCCCCGGGCGGCGCGGACAACCAGGTTGTCGCCGCTCTCGCCGAGCCCGCCGAGCCCGTCGACGGCCAGCTCGATGCCGGGTTGGCCGATGGACAAGGTGAGGGTGTCGGCGAGCGACTTCACCGGAAAAAAGAGCGTGAGCAACTCATGATAGCCGTCGGCGCGCTTGCCGGTGACTTTCAAATACAAGTTCAGTTTGGCGATGGCGTCAAGCGAGTTCATCGGGTGAGCACGGCGCGAATTTGAAGCCGTACTGGTCGTTGTAACGGCGCGCTTCGGTTTCAATCGCGACCGCGAGCTTGAGCGCCTTGAGCCCGGCTTCGCCGGAAACCTTGGGCTGAATCACCCGGCCGGCTTTGCGGGTGGCGATCACCGCGTCGATGAAGTTGTCGAGTTCGGCGGCGAGGGCGTTCTTTTCGTCGAGGTTGACGTCCTTGCGGGCGAGGCCGATCCGGTTGCGTTTGAGCACCATCCCGGAGAAATTGCCGTAGTCCATCGAAATATAAGTGTCCTCCTGGAACACCCGGAACCGCCGTTGCGGTTCCTGGCTGACCCGCGAGGCGGTGAGCGAAGCGCAGGAGCCGTTCTTGAACTTGATCCGGGCGTTGACGATGTCCTCGGTTTTGCTCAAGACCGGAATGCCGACCACGTCGAAGTGCTCGACTTCGGAGTCGATCATGGTCAGCACCAGGTCGATGTCGTGGATCATCAGATCGAGGATCACACTCACTTCGGTGCCGCGGCGGGGAAGGCCCGGGCGCGGCGGCGGATACTTGGCCAGGCGGTGGGCTTCGACGAAACGGGTTTTGTCGGAGTATTTTTCGAGGAAGTCCATCGCCGGATTGAAACGCTCGACATGGCCGACCGCGAGCACCACGTGATTGCGTCTGGCCGCTTCGACCATGCGTTCGGCTTCGTCGACGGCGGCGGCGATCGGTTTCTCGACCAGCACGTGTTTGCCCATATCGAGCAGCGGGACGGTGCTGGCTTCATGGTAGTTGGCGGGGACCGCGACGCTCAGCGCGTCGCACTTGGCGGCGAGTTCGCGCCAGTCGGAGTAAACCGGAAGATTGAATTCGGCGCCGACCTTGGCGGCGGTTTCGCCGGTTACGTCAAAAATGCCGACCACTTCGGCTTTCGGATTTTCCCGGTACAGACGGGCATGATGACGGCCGAGCGCACCGACGCCGATGACCCCGACCTTGAGCTTTTCTTCCATGGCTGTGATCTCCTTTTCATTTACTATACTACTGAATCCGTAAAAAAACATCTCGCAATGCCATGATTTTACGAATTTTGACTTGCCAAGTGCGGCTTCCATCGGTATATTTACCGGTGTACGTACGCAGCCCAATTTTGAAAGGTTTTTTATGGAACAGTCCTATCAGTTCAAACGCATTCTGCTCAAACTGAGCGGCGAGGCGCTCAAGGGGAGTGAAACTTCCGGCTACAGCCACGAGGCGGTCAACCTCGTCGTCGACCGGGTGCGCGGCATCCTCGACAAGGGGATCGAAGTCGCGATCGTGGTCGGCGCCGGCAACCTCTGGCGCGGGGTGATGGGCAAGGCCGGCGGCATGGACCGGGTCAATGCCGATTACATGGGCATGCTCGCCACCGTGATGAATGCGCTCTGCCTCAAGGACTATTTCAACGCCGCCGGCATCCCGGCGATGGTCCAGAGCTCGATTGAAATCGGTTCGATCGCGCCCCGTTTCAGCCGCGAAGAGGCGGTCCGGGCGATGGAATCGGGCTCGGTGGTGATCTTCGCCGGCGGCACCGGAAGTCCCTTTTTCACCACCGACACCACCGCGGCGCTGCGCGCGCTCGAAACCGGCTGCGACGCGATGCTCAAGGCGACCAAGGTCGACGGCATCTACTCCGCCGATCCCAAAAAAGACCCGGCGGCGGTCCGCTTCAGCGAGCTTTCCTTTGACGAAGCGCTGGCCCGGCATCTCGCGGTGCTCGACTCGACCGCGTTCACCATGTGCCGCGACAACGCGCTGCCGATCGTGGTTTTCGACTTCAACAACCCGGACTCTTTTGAACGGGTGCTCCGCGGCGACACCGCGGCCGGCACGATTGTGAGCTGAAACGAGGTTTTTCATGTCGCAAATTCATCCGACCGCGGTGATCGATCCGGGGGCCCGGCTGGGCCGGGACCTGGTGATCGGCCCTTATGCGGTCATTGACGGCGATACGGTGATCGGCGACGGCTGTTTCATCGACGCCCACGTCAAAATCGCCCGCTATACCACGCTCGGCGAGGGGACGCGCGTTTACTTCGGGGCGCTGATCGGCGAGGAGCCGCAGGATCACCGCTTCCGGCCGGGAATCATTTCGCGGACCTCGATCGGCGCACATACGGTGCTGCGTGAATATGTGACCATCCACCGCTCGCCCTTTGAAAACGGCGAGACCTCGATCGGCGACCATACGCTGCTGATGGCCTTTGTCCACGTCGGGCACGACGCCCGGATCGGCAACCATGTCACCATCGCCAACCACACCGGGATTTCCGGCCACGTGATCATCGAGGACGGCGCGGTGCTGAGCGCCTATGTGCTGATCCACCAGTTCTGCCGGATCGGCGCGATCGCGATGATCGGCGGGCGCACCATCGTCACCCAGGACATCGCGCCCTACTGCATGCTGGCCGAAAACGAAAAAATCTGCGGTCCCAATACGGTGGGACTGCGGCGCAACGGCTTTGACAGCGCGCTCCGGCTGCATATCCGCCGCGCGATCAAAACCTACTTTTTCCGCAACCTCAACGGCTCCAACGCGCTCGCAGAGATCGAGAAGCAGTCGGATTCGCCCGAGGTCGCCCATTTTATCGCATTTATCCGCAACACCAGCCGCGGCCTGATGCCCGGCGACCCGGCTTTGATCGCGCTCGCCGCCAACCGGAACGACGAAGAGGAGGAAGAACCGTGAGATTCTTGAACTGGAAATGGGGACGCTTTGCCGCCGCCGGATTGCTGCTCGCGGCCGCCGGCTGCATGTCCAACCGCAGCAAGGAGGATGCGCTCAAAATCGGGGTGGTGCTGCCGCTTTCCGGCGAAAACGCGGTCTACGGCAAAGAGATCCTGAGCGGGATTGAGTGCGCCAACGCCCACTTGCGCGATACTTCGCCGACCGGCACGAAGCTGCCGGAATTGATCATCGTCGACGACCGCGGCCGGAGCGCCGAGGCGGCCAAGGCGATGGAGAAACTCTATGATCAGGGCGTTGCCGCGGTGCTGGTCGGTTACACCTCGGAAGAGGCGCTGGCGGTCAAGAGCGAGGCGCTCCGGCTCCAGCTGCCGGTGATGACCCCGGCGGGCTCCAATGACAAGATCACCGAACGCAATCCCTACATGTTCCGCACCAACTTCAGCGACCGCCAGCAGGCCAAAGCGCTGGCCTATTACGCCTACTATCCGCGCGGCTGCCGCCGGATGGCGTCGCTCTTGAATCTCGATGAAAACGCGGTTTATGCGCGGGATCTCGGGCGGCAGACCGCGCAGGCCTTTGTCGATTGCGGCGGGGCGCTGGTCTTCTCCGGCGGATTCCGCGAGAACCAGACTGATTTCCGGCCGCTGTTGCGCGAAGTTCTCACCGGCATGCCGGATGTGGTTTTCGTGCCCGCTTTTCCGGCGACCGCCGGCCGGATCATCCGGCAGCTGCGCGAACTCGGCTATCGCGGGCTGATCCTCGGCGGCGACTCCTGGAGCGGCGAAAAACTGCTCAAGGAATGCGGTCCGGATGCCGCGCCGGCGTCGTTCACGGTGCCTTTTGCCGTCGGCGGCGAGAGCAAAGAGGAAAAGGCTTTCAGCGAACTCTTTCAGCTGATGTACCGCAAGGAACCGACCAACAACGCGGCGCTCGGGTATGACGCCTTGCTGTTGACCTATCACGCGACCCGCGAAACCGTCTATCCCGAGGAAGTGCTGGCCCGGTTCCGGCTGCTGCGCTCGTTCCGCGGCGCCGCGGGGGAACTCTCGGTGCTGCCGGAGGGTGACGTGCGGCGGACGGTGGTGATTCAGCAGGTGGCTTCGGATGGCAAAGACGCCATGAAATTTCGCACCGAACGGCGCATTTCGCCGGATCGGATCGACCGCGAGGCGGAACCGGTGGAGAAAAAGGTGAACAATGGCTTATTCAATTAAAAAAGTCGCCGCTCCGATCCGGAGCGACGCGCCGTGGGACGCGCCGGAGCGGCGCTCGACCGATATCCTCGAAATTGCGACAGTCCGCTCCGAAGGGAGCGATCACGTGCCGGAGGTCAAGTGCCGGTTGGGCTATGACGAAACCGCTCTTTACGGCCGGTTCCGGGTTGCCGACCGTTACGTCCGCAGTGTGGCGCAGAAGTTTCAGGATCAGGTCTGCCACGACAGCTGCGTCGAATTTTTCGTCGCCCCGGCGGGAAGCGGAGGCTACCTCAATTTTGAGATGAACTGCGGCGGCGTGCTGCTGGCTTATTACATCACCGACCACCGCCGGACGGATGACGGTTTCGTCGGCTTCCGGAAGCTCACTTCTTCCGAGGGGGCGCTGATCGAGGCCGCTTCGACGCTGCCGAAAATCAACGATCCCGAGCTTCCCGGACCTTTGGTCTGGGAACTCGGCTTCAGGATTCCTTTTGAGCTCTTCAAAAATATCGGCGGCATGGCGGAAATCCGGTCCGGCACGGTATGGCGCGCCAATTTCTACAAATGCGGCGACCAGACCAGCCATCCCCATTGGCTGAGCTGGCAGCCGGTCCGGGAACTCAATTTTCACCTCCCGGAGTGCTTCGGCGAGATCGTCTTTGAGTGAGGCCGGCGATGTATCTTTTTTATATCGACGAATCCGGTAATCGGGATCGCCGGCACTTGGAGCGGGAACGGTTTTATGTGCTTGTCGGTGTCGGTATGTTCGAACAGCGATGGAAAAAATTTCACTTTGAAATTGAAAATGTCAAGAAGGGCATTCTCGAACGGATTAATGATGAATACGGTCTTTCCCTCGATATCTCGCGGGATGCGGAGGTGAAGTCAACTTATCTGCGAAATCCTTCCGCCAGAAAGAATCATCCGTTTTCACTTCATCAGACTGATTTTGAGCGAAAAGTATTGAGTGATGCCTTTTTTGAGCAGTTAGAGGAAAGCAAGGCGATTATCATTGCTGTGGTAATTGACAAGAAATATATTGATAATCGTTTGTCCAGCCAGCTTGAATTGCATAACAAAGCGTGGGAACTGCTCTGCGAGCGGATTGAAAGTTTTATGCAGGAGAAGCACGAAAAACACAAAGCAATTCTGATCACCGATGATACCGGATTGCAGAACAACCTGGCGGCGGCCAAACATCAATCCGACTTGTACCGTCGTGGCGCAAGCTCCGGCCTGCGCATGAACCATATCATTGAAATGCCGCTTTTCGTCAGCAGCCAAACCAATGCCGGAGTTCAATTGGCCGATGTTTGCGCGTACAATATTTATCGACGCTTCAAAGACGATCTGCCGGGATATGACTTTTTTGTCAGGATCAGGCCATTTATCTATAACTCGGTCAATACGGCAAGAGACAAGCTCGACGGGTTGAAAGTGTTTCCGAATGAGAGCGAGTTCGCCTAAGAAGAAAATGGAGTTCGGCGGGGATATCCCTATCGAGCCGCAAGCGGCACCGAACTGACATTAAAATATCCACCCAAATGGCTTTTGTCAACGTCATGATGGGAAAAAATATCAGAAAATTATATAAAAAGGTATAAAAAATATCGTGAATTTGATTTTTTTATATGAATTTTGCTATAGAAATTAAAAAAATAATACAGAAAAGATGTGGTTATGGCTGTCAATGACTTGGTCGGGATGTTCGTCAAACTGTTTTTGCTGCTGACGCCTTTTTTCGTGCTGTCGGTTTTCGTCACCTTGTGCGACGGGATGGAGCGCGCGGCCAAGCGCAAGCTGGCGATCCGGACCACCTTTGCAATCTGGGTGGTCTGTGTGATCATCTACTTTTTCGGCGATACCATTTTCAGGTACCTCGGACTTACGCTTGACGCCTTTCAGGTCGGAGCCGGGATCCTGCTGCTGTTGAGCGGGATCGAACTGGTGCGCGGGACTTCGGTCGGCGGAGTGCGCCGGGCCGATCCCTCCGGGGATCTCTCGGTGGTGCCGCTGGCGATTCCCTACACCGTCGGGCCCGGCACCATCGGGACGCTGCTGGTGATGGGGGCGAGCGACAGCTCGATGCAGACCCGGCTGATGGTGCTGGCGGCGATCACCACCGCGGTGGTGGCGATCGGCGCGCTGCTGATCTTCGCCGATGCTTTGGAACGGATACTGCGCCGCAAAGGGCTGGATATCCTGAGCAAACTCACCGGCCTTTTCCTCGCCGCGCTCGCTTCGCAGCTGATTCTGGGCGGCATGCGCAACGTGCTGTTCAAAAACTGATCGGCGGGGACCCTTTGATGAAAAAACTCCTGATCGCGCTGCCGCTGCTGCTGGTATGGGGATTTTCGCTTCAGGCGGCGAAACTCGCGGTGCTCGCCGACGTCCATGTCTCGCCCGGCAACCCCAATGTGGCGGCGCTGGCCAGGGCGGTCGAGGAGATCAACCAAGGTTCCTATGACGCCGTGCTGGTGCCGGGCGACCTTACCAACAGCGGCGACGAAGCCGAGCTTGACGCCGTCAAAGCCCTGCTCGATCAACTCAAAGTCCCCTGCTACGCCATTCCCGGCAACCATGAGACGACCTGGTCGCCGACCGCCGGTCAGGGCTGGTTCAAGCGCTGGCCGTCCGACCGGATTCTGGCCGACGCCGGCGACGTCCGGCTGATCGGATTTCCCACCGGGCCGGAGATGAAGATGGGCGACGGCTTCGTCCGCTCCGACGATCTCGCCTGGTTGAAGCAGGTGCTAACGGAGAACGCCGGCAAAAAAGACATCATCGTCGTCTGCCACTATCCATTGGTGCCAGGCCTCGGCAACTACCGTGAAATCACCGCCCTGCTGCGTCCCGCCGGGGTGGCGGCGGTGGTCAGCGGCCACTTTCACCGCAGCCGGGTGTATGATTATGACGGCGTTCCCGGCATCGTCAGCCGGACCTTGCAGAAGGGGCTCGACGAGCCCGCCGGGTATGCGGAAATTGAAACTTCGCCGGATAAAATCATCTACCGGGAGAAGATTCCCGGCGAAAAAGACTACTCACTGGTGCGTGAGCTCAAGCGCGGCGACTCCGCCTCATGGCAGGCGATGCCGATTCCGGCTCCGGAGGTGGTCGGCGGAACGCTGATCCCCGAAAGTTGCCAGGTTTCGCTGCTGGCGCAGGATCCGGCCACCGTGTTCACCGCTCCCTCGGTCGGCGGCGGCGCGCTCTATTACGGCGCGTCGGACGGCAAGCTCAAGGCGGTCGATCTCGGCAGCGGCAAGCTCCGCTGGGAGGTTCAACTCGCCAAACCGGTCTACTCCAATCCGGTTTATGCCGACGGCCTGGTCGCGCTCGGCACGGTTGACCATGCGATCGTCGGGATCGACGCGACGGACGGCAAACTCAAATGGCGGGTGGAAGCGGCCTCGCCGGTGTCCGGCCACGGCGCGGCGCATGACGGAAAGTTCTACATCGGCGACTCGGCCGGGTATTTCTACAAAATCAACCTCGCCGACGGCAAATTGGAATTCAAGGAAAAAGTTGCTTCCGGCCGTTTTCAGGCCCGGCCGCTGATCGCCGGCGGCCGGATCTACACCGGGGCGTGGGATCGGGGTTTCTATGCACTTGACGCCGGAACGGGCAAGGTGCTCTGGCGCTGGTGGCCGTACGAGAAAAAGGTCTCGGTGCTTTATTCGCCGGGCAACTCGACGCCGGTGATGGCGGGCGGCAGGATTTTTTTTGCCACCCCCGACCGGATGCTCAACGCGGTCGACCCCGCCACCGGCAAAACCGTCTTCCGGGCCAACGACTACAAATACCGCGAAGCGGTCGGCGTCGCCGCCGACGGCGACGAGGTCTATGCCAAAACCATGGACGGCGAATTGATCACTGTCCCGGCGGGATCGCCCGACGGGAAAGACGCGCGGATGGCGAAGCTTGAACTGCGCAATGAACACGCCCCGTGCCCGATCCTCGAGAGCCGCGGTGAAATCTGGTGCGGCGCGCGCACCGGCGAAATCGTCGCGGTCCGGCGCGGTGAAACGGCTCCCTTTTTCCGCTTTCCCGGCGGCATTTCCGCCGTCAACGGCTTCGCCGAGGGCCCCGACGGGACGCTCTACGCCACTCTCATCGAGGGGAAAATATACCGCATTGGACGGCGATAAGGGCGAGCACGGTCAGCACCAGCACGATCAAGAGGACGATCAGGAACTTCGGCGTCCCCGGTTTGACCGGCAGCAGTTTGTCTTCGATCGTCGAGCCCGGCGGAATCGCCGGTTTGTGGGTGAAAAAGAGGCCCATCCGGTTGGACAAGCGCATTCGCGGATTGACCGCCCAGCTTCCCGCGGCGAGGAAATCGGTGACGCTCCGGTTCCATAACTTGACCAGCGACACCGACAGCATCGGGGCGCAGATGATCAAGATGATCGCAAAGAGAATGATCAGCACATGGAGCACCGGCGTGCTTTTGAGGATGCTGACGATAAAGGCGAAGGCGCTGCCGATCGCGGCGATGCCGACCCCGCCGCCCATCAGCAGCATCGCGCCGCTGAAGGCGGGGGCCTGCTGCGGCTTGGGCGCGGCGATCGAGCCGGCGAGATTCTTTTCCATTGCTTCGCTCTTGGCTGAAAAGAACCGGTTTGCCTGCTTGGAGGTGAATTCGCCGAAGCGGTAAAAGGGCGAGCGGATCGCTTCGCCGAGCGAGACCGGCTGCTGCACCAGATCGATCACTTTGGCATCCCACTCGACCTTGGCGGCGTCGGCGAAAACGCCGGTCTGGCCGACGAAAATATGGCGGATGTCGCCCGAGGTGACCGCCACCGCGAGGGTCATTTTGCGCTGGTTGGCGACCGGGCCGGTGACCAGGTCGACATAGATCACGCAAATATCGCTGCGCTGGATGATCCGCTTGTGCTCGGCGATGTCGGAAACTTTGGTGGCCAGCGTGAAATGCCGTCCGTCCATGATCAGCCGTCCCGGCCGGGCCAGCGACACCGCGTCGGGTTCAAAAAGCCGCTCGAGCGACACGAAATTGTTGGCGAATTCGAGCATGAACTTCTGATAAAGCACCAGCCGCAGCAATTTCTCATAAGCCGCGATTTCCGCCTTGGCGGCGCTGTCTTCCTCGATCAGTTTACGGACCGCGCCGAAACAGTCTTTTTCCAAAAACAGCACCCGTTTTTCCGCTGGAATGAGGTCAAACAGCGTGGACGGCTTGGTCGCGAGCCATGCTTCATAGGGGGCGACCCGGGTTTTGATCGCGGTCCATTCCGCTTCGTCGAGGTGACCGGCCGCGGCGGTCAGGCCGCTTTGGTGAAAGCGCTCGAGAAGTTTGACCAGCTGATCGCGCCACAGGGGATTGATCCAGCCGCCGAGGTCGAGCGCCGCGCCCGGCGCGGGTTCGGCGAGGGGGGCTTTTTGGAGAAAGGTCAGCAGCACTTCGGCGTCGAGCGCATTGAGCGGCGTCGCCGGGCCGTTGGTCGGCGCGCCCGCGGGCAGATGGGAAAAGAGGAAGAAGTCGTCGATCTGAGGATGCAGCGGGGCGAGCGCCTCCAGGAGTCCCGCTCCGGCGGCAATCGCGGCCTCACGCCCGGTTTGCTGCCAGTCGTGGTATTTGCGAAAGGCCTCGTCAAAGGAGAGCAGTCGGGGAAGGTCGATTCCAGGAACTCCGGTGGCGTCGTTGACGGTGCCGAAGGCGGCGGCAACCGCTTTGGCGTATTCCGCTTCGAGTTCATCCTCGATGTGCTCGGGCGGGACGATGCCGTCGCCGTTGCCGAGGGCGTTGCCGGTCAGGCGGTCGCGGCGGTAGATTTCGTCGAGGGTAATCGATGTCGCCCCGGGTTTGCCGAGGTTCTCCAGCAGGAGTTCGGCGGTTCCCCCGATCGCCGCACCGTCGGGCGAATCGTGCCGGAGCCGGGCGAGGGTGAGGACATCCGAACCGTGGTTGACCGCCGCATCGTCGTCGAGGGTGGCAAAGAGGTAACGGATCGCCTCCTTGAGCTCGGCCGGGCGGATGCGCCCGTTGCCGTCGCTGTCCACGAAACGGAGAAAATCGGGATTGAACACCACCGAATCGATCGGCAGCCCGGTCACCGCCCACAAGGCCGGATCGAGCTCAAGGATCCGCCGCAGGTCGTCGGCGTTTTTCACCTCCGGCTGACAGGAGCCGGCGATTCGCTTGAAACGGAAACTCACAATGGGCGATTCCTTATGCGTTGTATTTGGCGGTGATTTCGGCAATCCGTCGGCCGTAGGCTTCGGCGGTGTCGAGGTCGCCGGCGGCGGGCGCGACGGGGGCGTTGACGTGGAAGACGCTGGCCATCGGGCCGATGCTGGCGCTGTTGCGGTTCCAGGCTTTGCTGCCGGGGCCTTCGACGGTTTCGCTTTCCTGCGGGGCGTTGGCGGCGGGGAGCTGGTTTTCACCGACCCAGATCATGCCGAGCTGCATGGCGAAGACGACCAGCCCGAGCATGGTGTTGACCTTGTCGCCGGAGAAATTGGCGGAACAGGTGAAGCCCCCGGCGATTTTGTCGCTCCAGGCGCGCGAGACCCAGCGGCCGACGCATTTTTCCATGAAAACTTTCATTTCCGAAGCGATGTTGCCCATAAAGGTGGGGGTGCCGAAGACGATCGCATCGGCGCTGTCGAGCTCGTCGATTTTTTTGATCGCGTCGGTGGATAGATAGAGTTTGACCCGGGCTCCGGCGGCTTTGGCTCCGGCGGCGACGGAGGCGGCCAGCAGTTTGGTGTGCCCGTAACGGGACGTGTAGACGATGGCGACGAACGGTTTTTTCTTCATAATCTCTCCCCGGTTGCTTCCGGATCAGGGCAAAAATCCGGCTGAAACATACACTATTGCCGGAGTCGCCAAAAAGCAAGCCGGGTTTGCCCGAAAAAAAGCCGGGATCGCATTTGATCCCGGATTTTGAACGGATTTGACTAATTGCGCGGCGGCGCGTTCTCTTCCTTCGGGCGTCGCCAGCGGCTCCAGATGACATAGTGCTCCGCGCCCGGTTTGGCTCCGCCGGTGAAGAGACTTGCCAGATACCCCACACTGAGGATCACCAGCATCGGCCAGATCCCGATCATCAGGAAACTCATCCGCTCATCCGGCGGCGCGAGGAGATAGCGGAAAAGATAGGTGTAAACCATCACCGGCACCCCGGCGACGAGGCCGATGATCAATCCTTTGGAATTGGTGCGGCGGGTCAATAGTCCGAGGGTGAAAATCTGGGCGGTGAAGGTGCCGAGCATGCCCAACACCACATTGGAGACTTCGAGCAGCGGAATATTGCGCCCCCGGAAGACCACCAGCACCGCGATCCCGAAGCCGCAGGTGAGGGTGCCGAGGATCAGCGTCGCTTTTTTGGCGGCGTCCATGTAATGCTCGTCGCTCCGGCCCGGCCGCAGCAGCCGCTGGTAGATGTCCTTGACCCAGACGGTGGCGAGCGAATTCTCGACCGCGCTGATTGTGGACATCACGGCGGCGAGAATCCCGGCGACAAGGATGCCGCGCATCCCCATCGGCAGCTCCGTCGAAACGAACCGGCAGAATGCGTTGTCGCCGCCGAGCCCCGCCCCCAGTTCGGGATGCAGCACCCGGTAATAGGCGAACACGTCGAGCCCGGCGAAGTAGAAGACGAAGCAGATCGGCAGATTTCCCAGCGTGGACCAGCAGATCGCCCGGGTGACCTCGCCGAAATCGCGGCAGGTCATGCAGCGCTGGAGGTTCACCTGATCGACCGCGGGCATGAAGAGCGCGAACGGCAGCCCGATCAAAATCGGCCAGACGGTGATCCGCTCGGTCATGCTGGGGCTCCAGAACCCGGAATCGGGACCGATGTTGAAGGTGCGCCCATGGTCCGATGCGATCTGCCAGATGCCGGGAATGCCGCCGGGAAGCTGCCAGGCGACCACGCCGATCACCAGCAGGATCCCGCCCATCAGTACGATGAACTGCATGACGTCGGTCCAGATGACCGCTTCCATCCCGCCGAAATAGGTGTATCCGGTCGAAACCGCGCCGACCACGAGGATTCCGGCCCAGGCGGGAATGCCGAACGAATTCGCCAGCAGCATCGCCGTCGCGTAGAGCACCACGCCGAGGTAGAAGCAGCGCGCCGCGAGAAACAGTCCGCCGCAGATCACCCGGATCTGGGTCGAAAAGCGGTTCTCCAGATATTCGTTCACCGTCCACAATTTCATATTGTAGAAGAATTTGAGGAAAATGAACAGCATGACCGGCAGCGCGATCACTCCCGGCAGCCCGCATAACAGCATGGTGCAGCCGTAGTTGTACGCCTCG
>CAZRFG010000059.1:0-13261 GCA_964599205.1 uncultured Victivallaceae bacterium | reverse complement strand
GCTGACATTCTGAAAAGGATCGTGAATAAGGAGGAATTGACCGAAGCGGAATCGGCGTTCCTCAAATCGTACCGGGAGCCGGAGCCGCCCAAGCCGCCCGACACCAAGGAGCTCGACGCCGTGAAAAAGGAGCGCGACGACCTCAAGGCGAAAATCGAGGAAGCGGCGAACGCGGGCAAGACCGAGCTCGAAAAGCTCCAGGCGAAGTTTGAGGCTTCCGAAAAGAAGCTCGCCGAAATCATCGCCGAGCGCGACCGGATCAACACCGAACACGCCACCCTCAAGCGCCGGAACCGGGTCAATGAACTGGCGGCGAAGCACGGTTGCGAAGACGCCGAATATCTGGATTACCTCGCCGGCAAGCGCGGCATCCATCTGGACGACGACGCCAAGGCCGAAGAGTTCCTGACCGGACTCAAAACCGAAGCGCCCAAGTATTTCAAGGCGACCACCAAGCCCGGGCCCGGCAATCCTCCGCCCAAGGACGAGCAGCCGAAGGACAAGCACCAGCCCGACAAGGTCGGCGGTATCATCGATATGCTCAATAAAGCCCCGGAAGCGAAATAACCCTCTCAAAAAAGGAGAATTCAGATGTTGTACACCTACAGTTTCCAGAACAAGAAGCGCGATCTCTCGGACATCCTGTCCACCGTCGTGAAAGACCAGCCCCGTTTCATCTCCAACTTCGCGTCGGTCGCCGACGCCACCCAGCGCAAGCATGAATGGCTCGAAGACCAGATCGCCGGACGCAGCATCACCGCGGCTTCGGTGTCCAATCTGGTGTGTACCGTCTCCGCCGCGGATTCCGCCAAGGTTATCGTCGGCTCGCTGCTGACCGTTGTCAACGACTCCGCGCTGTTCCGCGTGACCGAAAAGACCGAGACCACCGTAACCGTCGTTCGCATCGCCGCGAACGGCTCCAGCAAGACCACTCCGGTCACCGGAGACGTCCTCAAGATCGTCGGCACCCCGATGGCGGAAGGCACCTCGAACGGCGACGGTGAAACCGATTCGCATCAGTCCGGCACCAATTACAATTGCACGCAGATTTTCCGCAAGGACATCATCCTGACCGGCTCGGCGCTGGCAATTGGCGTCTTCGGCAATGTGGACAACCAGCTCAACCGGCAGACCGCGTTCGCGCTGGAACAGCTGGCGCGCGACCTCAACCGCGTGGCGCTCTTCGGCGGCCGCCGGGTCGAGGGAAGCGCCAGTGCCAAGGGCGAAGCGGCCGGGCTGTACTTCTACGCCACGCAGTCCGGCGCCATGTCCATCGATGCGAGCGCCACTGCCATCGACAGCTTCGTCATCAATGACGCCGTGCAGGCGGTCATGGGCGAAGGCGGCGACCCGATGCAGATTCTCTGCTGCCCGGCTCAGGCTCGCGTCATCTCCAATGAGTACAAGGGCCAACTCCAGATTCTCCGGGCCGATGAGCGGCGCGGCGCTTATGTCGCCGTCATCGTCAACGAGATCAACGGTCGCGGGCTCACCATCATGGCCGACCCCGACATGCCGGAGGGCGATGCGTTCGTGCTTGACCCGTCCGGTTTCGGACTGTCTGCGCTGGCCGGTCGCCGCCTGATGGACGAAGACGCCACCCCGAAGGGCTTCGACGGCATCCAGCGCATGGCTCTCGGCGAGTTGACCTTCGAGTTCAAGAACTCGCTCCAGCGCATCTGCCGCATCCACAACCTCAAGGCCCCGTCGCTGGCGATTGCCGGGTACAAGGCCAAGTCGATGACCATCACCGCCACCGGCGATGTGACGGCCACCGGCGATGTGACCGCGTCCGGCGGCATCACCGCGTCCGGCGATATCGCGGCCACCCGCAAGGCCACCGTGACCGCCGACGCCCAGGTGCCGGCTGCGAGCAACGACAACTTCGGCTTCGTGCTGGTGATCGGTACCGGCTGGACCAGTGGTTCCAAGATCGCGACTGCTGTTGCCGGCGAAGAGTACACCTCCAGCGGCGCGGCGTGGGTCAAGACCAAGGAAGCGTAATCAACCTCAACCGCGGCGGGGGAGCAGTTCCCCCGCCTTTTTTGTAATCAGGAGGACAACATGCAGATTTTGAACATTGTCAGAGTCGGAAAAAAAGGGGTAGTCACCTTCATCAACGATCGCAGAATATGCGAAGCCCGTGAGTTTGACGCCGTTCTGACCCGCGAACAGGTTGAAGCCTTGCTGACCACCCCTGTGGGGAATGAACAAGAGAAAAAAACGGAGCCGGTCGCTCCGGTCGCTCCGAAAATTCCGCCGCCGTCTGGAGCGCCCCAGACCGAAGCGGAATGGCGCGAACTCGGCAAGTCGCTCAAGATTCAGAACTACCATAACCTCAAGCTGGACACGCTCAAAGCACGCATCGCGGCAGCGGCACCGTCCGGCGCGGAGAATTCGGAAAAATGACGCCCACCGCATTGGAAATCATCGACGCTTATTTCCAGACGCATCTGCTCGGGGCTTCCTGGGCGGCGAATCCGGAAGCGCGCCGCATCGCCGCGGTGGCGATGGCGTGCCGCGACCTGGAGCTGGAGATCGGCGAATTCGATGCGGCCGGCGACTTTGGCGCGGCGGCGGTGGCGGAACAGGCAATCTGGCTGCTCGCCCATCAGGACGAGCTGCTTGATGACGCCAGTGCGGTCACCGGCGAATCGGTCGAGGGTGCCGGCAGCCGTAATTACCGCAATGTCCCGCGCCGTCATATCGCGCCCCGCGCCCGCCCGCTACTCGACCAGCTTGCCGGATGCCGCCCGGGGGTCTGCCGGTTGTCGCGCGGATAGGAGATTCCCAACATGGCCCAGTCCCGAAATGTGGTCGCCCGGACGCTGGATCGGCACGCGAAAGCGAACCAGTCGATCCGGGCGACTGCCGGCAATATGTCCAAGCTCTACATCCAGACCCGCCAGCGGCTCAATGACGCGCTGCAAAAGGCGGTCCTGGGCGGCAATGCCTACACCGGCAAAGGACTGGTCAATCTGATCGAGGCGATCCAGCGGCAGTATGCCAAACTTGAAGAGCAATACCGATCGGAATTCAAGCGCGCCATTCCGTATGTGACCGAGAGCTTTTACCATGACGCGCTGCATGACCTCGACAAATCGGTGATCGGGCCATTCGATCCCTACCGGGTCAAGGCCGCACTGGCCGACAGCTACACCCACATCGCCGGAGCCACCGGTCGCATGGCCGCGACCGAGGTGTCGTTCCTGCGCAACCAGGCGGCCCAGATCTTCCGCGAGGTGTCGATGGGAGGCATGACCGGGAAACAGGCGTCCCGCGAACTGCTGGAGCGTCTGCTGACCGGAGATCCGCAATTCAAGTTCACCGATGCGCGCGGCCGGGTCTGGAATACGCAGAGCTACACCGAAATGCTCGGACGGACGGTGTTGATGAATGCCGGGCGATCGGCGTATCTGGATACCTGCGTCGACAATGGCGACGATGTGGTGGCGGTCAGTGTCTCCGGAAACCCGTGCCCCGCGTGCGCGGAATGGGAAAACCGGCTGCTGTCGATCACCGGCTCCGACAAGTCGCTGCCGACTGTCGAGGATGCGACCGCGGGCGGGCTCTTCCATCCCAATTGCACCCATTCGCTGGTCGCGGTGAGCGATTACGACCGGGAACACGACTACACCAAAGAGGGACGCCCGGAAGAGGGCTACAATGCGCCCGGAGACGAACACCCGGCCGACAAGGAGGCATGGAGCGAGTACCGCCGAAGCAATGCCGCGCAAGACAGCCTGAAAAAAGAGGCGGAGCTTTGTGGAGCGCCAATGATCAAAGGGGAACACACCGCTGAGCAGGACCTCGCCGCGACCAACCCCAATTACAGCACCGGCAAACGCGAATACACTCACAATTGCCAGCGCTGCGTCACCGCTTATGAAGCGCGTCGACGCGGCATTGATGTCGAAGCGATGCCCAGAGGTTCGGGCGGGGAGCCGATTGCTTCAAGCAGGGGTTGGGCAATGCCATACCAAAACCCCAAAATCATCGATTGCAGCTCTGCGCACGGTTATGGAGGCGGTCCGGCGGCAAGAAAAAATATCATTTCAGCGTTGGACAAGATGCCGGATGGCGCAAGGTGTGCTGTGCAGGTGATGTATAAGAATGGCGGACATGTGTTTATTGCCGAGCGAATCAAAGGAAAAACCGTTTTTTATGACCCGCAGCTGAATGGATTGCCGATACAGCTGGATGCAAAAGACCACTTGAAAGGAATCACGCCGAAAGATGCTTATGTATGTCGGCTTGACAATTTAAAATTCAACAGTAATGTAAAGATGTGCGTGCAAAGGAGAAAAGAATGACAGCCAGGCAAGCCGCCAAAATTTTCGAGAATGAGGTTCAAGGCAAGGAAAAAATCTTCTTGCTGAAAGAATCTTCGCACTTCTTTCACATTTACACCGAAGAATCTGCGGGCGGGAATATGTGTTTGCCGATCGCTTTTGTGGAAAAAAGCACCGGAAAAATGATCCGCGCGGATAGTGATGAAGCGGAATGTTATGACGCGTTCCGCGAAAACGGATATGACCCCGTATCGCAGAAAGTATTGGACGTGCCAGTTCCTGAAAGCGAATACCGATAGTATCTGCCCCCCCCTTCCCCCGGCAATCGCCGGGGATTTTTTTTGCCCTCGCTCTGCGATTGACTAAAAATATGATTATTAACGTTAAATACTGCATATTAACGATAAAAAAATTGACAAAAAATATCTTTTGCGCTATAGTATCTTCGGAAACCGGAGGATACCATGAACGATGCGCCGGAGTGCTGGGGACAATTTGATGATGGCTTGGAGCGGTGCCGCGCGTGCCCGTATCGGGACGCCTGCCGGTTGTACCGTGACACCGAGCCGGCGATGGATCGTCCGCTTGGCCACAGCGATTTCGACGCCGCCTCCGGCTGGGCTCTCGACCTGGCTGATGTCGACCATATCCCCGGCGACGAACCGGACGACGAGCCGAGCCCCCGTCTGGAATGCGATTTTGGCGAATTCCTGATGTTCCTGCTGCATCTGGATGACTACACGCTTGGCGTGATTGCGGAAATCATTGCCCCCCGTCAAAACCCCGAGAAACGCTATTCGGTGGCCGATCTGGCCCGCGCCCACGGGATCAGCCGTCAGGGGATGCACCGCAAGACGCTGGACATCGCGCGGAAGTCGCCGGAGTTGAGCAGCCTCCTCCGGCTGACGCTCAAGAAAATCCGCAGCGCCCGCCAGACGTTCGCCACCCCGCCCCGCCGTCGCCGCTCCGGCGCGGTGCAAATGGAGCTTGGGCTTTGATGGAGTTTCAATTTACCCCGGCACAGCTCAATGCAATGAGGTTACTTGCGGGTGACGCGCGGAACGTGATGCTCTTCGGCGGCTCCCGCTCCGGGAAGACCTTCTCCATCGTTTCGGCGATCCTGACCCGCGCCTGCCGCCATCAGGGCAGCCGGCATGCGATCATCCGGCGCCATTTCAACGGCGTCAAGAACTCCATCGGCAAGGACACATTGCCCAAGGTCTGGCGGTTGCGGTTCGCCCCTTACGGGATCAAAATGATCTACAATCAGTCCGACAGCTTTTTCCGGCTGCAGAACGGTTCGGAAATCTGGCTGATCGGGTTGGATGACAAGGACCGGGCGGACAAGATCCTCGGCAAGGAGTTCGCGACCGTCTACTTCAACGAGTGCAGCGAACTAAATTACGCGAGCGTGCAGACCGCGCTCACCCGTCTGGCGCAGAATATTCCCGGCATGGTCAACCGGGCGTATTACGACTGCAACCCGTCCGGCCGCAATCACTGGGCCTACCGCCAGTTCATCCAGAAGCTCAATCCGGTCGACCGGTTGCCGCTGCAGTTCCCCGACAATTACGCCTCGATGCTGATCAACCCCGCCGACAACCGCGAAAACCTGCCCCCCGGCTATATCGAAGAAACGCTGGGGAGCCTGCCGGCGCGGCAACGCCAGCGCTTCCTGCTCGGGGAATGGTCCGACGACACGGAGGGGGCGCTGTGGAAACAATCGGACATCGACCGGATGCGGGTGGTACGCGCGCCCGACCTGGTCCGGGTGGTGATCGGGGTTGACCCCGCGGTGACCGGCGGAGAAAAAAGCGACTACACCGGCATTGTCGCGGCGGCGGAGGGCGTGGACGGAGAGTTTTATGTGCTCGACGATCGCAGTTGCCAGACCGACCCGGTGAGCTGGTGTCGCGAAGTGTGCCGCCTGGCCGAAGAGTTGGACGCCGACCGGGTGGTGGGCGAGGTCAACAACGGCGGCGACCTGGTTGAAAGTCTGCTGCGAGAGATCGATCGAAATCTGCCGTACCGCTCGGTGCGGGCGACACGGGGGAAAATCCGCCGGGCAGAACCGGTGGCGGCGCTCTATGAAAAAGGCAAAGTCCACCACGTCGGGGCGTTTCCCGAGCTGGAAGACGAAATGACCTCCTACTCGCCGCTCCTGAGCTGCGACAGCCCCGACCGCATGGACGCGCTGGTCTGGGCGCTTACCGAGCTGGCCAAGGGCGGCGCCCGGGCCGTTTTGGCATAGGTACATTGACACGGCGCTCTTTGGCAAAAGGAGTGCTGAATATGGACCATGTCTTGCTGCTGATCCCGTCCGAAACTTACCTCGACGGCAAACCCACCTTTATTCCCGTGCCGGTCATGGCGCGGGAAATGACCGTTTCGCAATCCGATCTGGAGTATTTCGGCCGCGTCGCCGATGCCCGGATCTTTCTTTTTTCGCCGCCCTCCTGCGGCGCCATCCCCAAAGTTGGCTGTGCGATCGAGAGCGACGGCGTCCGCTTCGACATCGCCCAGGTGCGAATCTGCCGCGACGTCTCCGGCCGGATCCGGGCCTATCGATGCATGGCGGTGTGACATGGCTCTTTCGTTCCAGTTTGACTTTTCGCAAATGGACGCCGCGGTGCAGACGCTGGTCCGCGAAAATGACGCAGTCCGCGTCAAGATCCTTCGGGAGATCGGCAAGACCGTCACCAGGGGCGCGAAAAATAACGCGCCGGTGGACGAGGGCTACCTGACGCAGGGCATCAGCTGGGCGATTTCGGAGGATCGCAAAGCGGTGCTCGTCTACATCGCGGCGAACGATCCGGCCGCCCCTTATGCGATCGCCATGCATGAATCGGAGTATCAGCTCGGGCCGAACTCGCAGGCCAAGGCGGCAAAGGGCTTCCGGGTGGGAAACAAGTACATCACCCGGGCGTTCGAGGATGACCGGGAAAAGATCATCACCATCATCAATGACCAATACCGAAAGGCGCTGCAGTCGACATGAACATCATCGAAATCGAACGAAGCTTCGCGGTTTTTTTCGCGGAGAAGCTGGAGATGGAGCTTGACCGGGAGATTTTCCGGGGAGCGATCCCGACCGGGGTGGAATCCGGCGCGGCGGTCCGTCTGGCCGGGTGCCTAAACGACGTCGCGCCGTCCACCGCCAACTGGCGCTTGCAGATCCTCGGCAAATTCGCCGATCGCGACGACGCATTGTCGTTCACGGCGAAGCTTATTGACATGCTCCCGCTTTTTGGGGCGCAGTTATCCGGATTCCGGGCGGCGGCGATCACGCCGGAAGCGTGGGGTGACCCCTATCCGGCGTCGGACGGCGGCCGGATCAAATATTTCGCCAGCATAAACCTCAACGTCAGTTTCTGAAAGGGAAAAAATCATGCCTGACATCGACAAGACCAAAATCAAGCGCTATCCGTTGGTGATCACGATCGGCAGCGCGGTGCTGAGCCCGCTGAAAGAGGCCCCCGCCTTTGAACCGGAGCAGGAGTTTTACGCCTGCCTCGTCTACGACAACGGCGGCAAGGAGCCGGTGGCGCGATTCCTGACCAAAAACAACGAGAAGATCACCCTCAACACGCTTGACATCGACTATGCCATGGCGGCGGTCAAAGACGCGATGGTGGGCGACGACATCTGGGCCGAAGACAAGGCGAAGGTCCTGAGCTTCACCCCGGTGCTGGGCGAAGGCGAAACCGGCAAGACGCTGGTTTTCACCAACTGCTATCTGGAACCGTCGCTCTCCTACGTCCCCAGCATGGGCGATGCGGAGCACTCGGCGAAGCTGGTCTTCACCGCCCGCCCCGACAAGACCACCAAGAAACTTTTCACCTGGGCGTAAGGAGCCGCATCATGACCAGAAATCTTTTTCCCGAGTTGGGCCAGTTGACCGTGAACATCGGCATCGGCAATGACAAATATGTCGAGGTGAAACGCCTCGGAATGGATGACTACGACAAATTCGACGCGTTGCGTAAATCGATGGCGGAGGACGCCCCCGCCATGGAGGCGGCGAGTATTCCGGAAAAGGTCGCCGCGCAGGAGCGGTTGAAAACCGACCTGCTTGCAATCGTGCTGAAGTATCTCCCCGAGCCGCTCCACGCGAATCTGCGCAAGATGGAAGTCCAGCAGCTGATCGAGTTGGCCAGGGTGCTCGCCCACGGCGACGACGATCCGATCCAGGATGATCCGCAAAAAAAAATGACGTACTGAAAGACCGGGAGCCGAAGCGCACGGTCGTGGTGGATTATGAGCTTTCGGCGCTCATGATGTGCAGGACGTTCGGATGGACGCTAGACTATGTGCTCGGCTTGCCGTTGGACGTGTTTCTCGCGATCACCGGCCGGATGCAGGAGGTGCATTCAACCTTCATCATGCGGGAAAATTATCTGGCCATGTTGTCGATGCTCAGCCGGGATGTGGCGGACTATCTGCTGAAGACCGCCCGCGAGGTCGTGAAATCGGGGTATGATTACGATTACACCGACGAAGATCTGCAGCGGGCGATCAGCAAGGCGAAGCAGGTGGTGGACATGGTCGAAAAAGGAGAACTCTGATGTATCAATTGGGACAAATCTCCGGCGCTGCGGTGTTGGATACCGACCCGTTCAAAGCCGGACTGAACAGCCTGCTGTCGATGGCCAAGGGCGCGGCAGGGGTGCTGGCCGGTTATCTCTCGGCCCGGGCACTCATAGCTTTCGGCGCCGAATCGTACAACATGTTTTCGGAGGCGCAGAGCGCCGAAATGGGGCTGGCCAGCGTACTCCGGGCAAATGGGGAGCTGGTCGAGCAGAACATGACGAGATACAAGGCGTTCGCGTCTCAATTGCAGAAAATCACCGAGTACGGGGACGATGAAACGCTATCGATCATGCAGCGCGGGCTGGCCTACAAGATCGAGGCCAACCGGATCGAGGGCGCCACCAAGGCCGCGATGGGGCTGGCGGCTCGGTACGGCCGCGACGTCAACGAAGCGATGCTGCTGATCGGCAAAGCCGCGGCCGGCAACACCCGCACTCTCGCGCAGTGGGGAATCACGCTCGACGAAAACGCAACCAAGGAACAGAAGTTCAACGCGCTGCTGAAAATCGGCTCGGACTCGTTCGGCATGGTGACCGACAAGATGGCGGCCAACAAGGGCATCATGACCCAGCTCAACAACTACTGGGGCGATTTCCGGGAGGCCATCGGACAGCTGATCACCTACCTTTTCGACCTGGACGAACCGTTCACCGCCACCATCGAATGGCTCTCAAAAATGACCGAAACCGTCACCCGAGACGCCGCGCTGTGGGCGTACCAGTTCAAGATTTTCTATACCGAGGTTCAAGCGTCGATACAGAAAATCTGGGCGGTCATCGAGCCGGTGATCACGTTGTGCGCGGAATCCTTCATGAACTTCTTCAGCTATGTTTTTGAGCTTGGCGGGTGGTTTGTCGAAAACTGGTCGAAAATCTGGGAAAATTTGGGAACTGTCGCGGGGGCGGTATGGAGCGATATCAAGCAGACTGCCGATGATGTGTTTGAGTTGATACGCGTGAGATTTACTTCGGAGGTTACCTTCTGGGGCGACGTCATCGCGTCTTTTGGACGGAATTGGTCGAGCATCTTTACCGATATCTGGGAGATCTGCAAGCGCACACTTTCCAGCATTGGCCAGTATTTTCGCGCCGGCATTGAGAACATCGCCAAAATGGCCGCCAGTCTGGGCAGCAATTTCTGGGATTTGGTAACCGGCCGGAAATCATTCTCCCAAGCCATCGGTGGCGTGTTTGATGATTACATGAAGTCTGTCAAGAACATCCAAGATAAAATCTCTGCAGAATGGGATGGGTTTAAATTTGGCGAGGGGACAAAGCAGTTCGGCAACGATGTGGGTGACGCCATGACGCGACATGTGGAGCGCATGGGAGCCCAAGCGGCGAAGACCTTCGCCAACCTCGGGAAGAACACCGAAATCGCCCTGCGCAACATCGGGGCAAGCGCTCTTCCGGAAATCAAAGCTCCGGACTACGGCAAGATGGTTTCTAAGTACAAGAATCTCAACGCCACGCTGACCGCCATCGACCGTGAAAAAGAGGAAAAGCAGCGCAAGGCCGCGGAACAGTACGAAAACCGGAAGAACCGCAAGGAGAAAGAACCCCGGCGGACCGCGAAAGATGCGATCCAGGAGGAAGCGGCGAAATCCACGTCGGCCGGATCGTTTTCGGCGGCGATGCTGCAGGGGATCTTCGGGGTAAACAGTCCATTGGCGGCGACCGCCAGGTACACCCGCAAGACGGCGGACAATACCGCGAAAATCGCCAACAAATCGGAAGCGAGGTTGGGGGCATGATCAACATCGTAAGAACACAGGACGGCTCCGAGACCATCAACGCCCAGACCGGATCCAGCGAGGGCTTCGAGCTGAAGTATCTGATCTCCGGCGCCGAGAGCCGCCAGAGCGCGATCGCGGCACTGATGCAGCAGTCGCCGCTGACGGAGCGCGGAGCAATCCGGACGCAGATTCGCTGGGACGGCACCGAGGGCGACGTTGCCGCATTCACGGTCATTTATGCCCAGGCCGGGAACCGCACCGACGAGGGGGAGTCCAAGGAATCCACCCTCAATTTCGACTGCACCGGCAGCACCCGCAAAATGCTGTACGCCTACGACACGAGGATCATCCGGGGCCCGGATCCGGGCAACGCCATCGGCTGGAACGGCATGACAGGATCGGATATGGAAATCGCCGGCGTCGACGTGCCGGACGGCGTTTCGCGCGAGACCTATAGCCGGGTGATCAAGATGTCGCGCCTGACCAACGATTATAAACGGTTGCTGATCAAAATGCGCGGCTGCGTCAACCTCAAGCCGTTCAAGGGGTGGCAAAAGGGCGAGGCGATGTACATCGGCGCAACCTTTCAAGGCGTGCTGGACAGCAAGGCATTAATCACGGTCAACTACAATTTCCAGATCAATCTGGACGAAGAAAACGTCAAAGTCGGCGGCGTCAATGTCGGCAATAAAAAGGGCTTTGAATATCTCTGGGCCTTTTACCGGGCGGAGCGGGCCGAGGGAGAGAGCCCGCGGCGACTGGCTCCGGACGGGGTCTATCTCTCGCAGGTGGCGCGCTACGCCGATTTCGGCGCTCTGGGGGTGTGACATGGCATTCTGGCCGAAATACAATCCGGGTGATCCGCCGCCGAACTCGGCACGGCGGGAAAACGCCATCTCCGAGATGCTCAGTCCGCTCGGAGTTTTCGCCGGAAAATCGCCCCGCAGCGGACTGCCCGACACCATCCGGGCCGGAGTGGTCAATCTGACCGGGTCGACCTTGCCGGCCGGTCCGGTGGTGGCGGTCGACCTTGCCGACAAAGAGCTTGCCCCCGGCGCTGCGGGAGGTATCCCGGCCCAACTGCTCGACCGCGCCATCCCGATCCGCGGTTACGATCCGGACCGGGACGCGGGGCGCATCTGGTCGTATCTGGAAGATCCTTTGGAAAACGGCCAGTACGGCTCGGCGGTGGTGGCCGGACTGATTTTCGGCGTTGCGGTCAGCGGCGATCGGAAGAAACCGTATGCCGTTCCCTCTGGCGGTCGCTCATTCACGCGCGCGGACGGCGGCACGGCGGCGGTAGTCGGCGAGTATGGAGCGGATTCCGTCCTCTGCCTCGGCGGCGGTGCCGGCGGCAGCGCTTACGAGGGATGCTTCGCGGTGACGCTCACCGGTAACAAACTCACCGTTGCTTCCGGCTGGCTCACCCGGAACGGCGATTTCGTCGCCGTACCCCCGGCTACAGGGATCACGCCAGCCAATGGCGTGCTATGCCTTTGCAGTTCGATCGACGAGAAAACCAATGCGTGGACTGCTCCGGAGTACAAAATCACCACGCCCTCGGCGGCGGCATATCCGATCGCGGAGATTTCCGAGGTGCGGACGGTCGGCGGCTCGACGTCGGCCAGGATCAGGCAGTTCCCGGTGACGGTGGCGGTGATCATGCTGGCCAAGCCGTGCCCGCTGGCGGAGTATTGAAATGGCGGACTACTACAAGGACGAACGCCCCGACGCGGTGAATGATCCGGGTCTCAACGGTTCATGGGCCGGTGGTGGTGGCGGAGGAGGCAGTGGCGGCAGCGGCAGTGGCGACGGCGGATTGAGTGGAGGATGGGGCGGCGGTGGTGGCGGCGGTGTGGGCGGCGGCATGAATGGCGGCTGGGGAGACGGTTCGCAGAAGCCGTCATACCGCTATCTCAAAACGAGCGAAAGCGGCTATCTCTGCTGCGCCGGCGGCCGCATCCTGACCGGCACGCTGACATGCCTTCGCATCCCGGCGCTGATCGTGCGCTTTGAGACTGACGGCGGCGGCAACGATCACTCCAAATGCGCCCTATTCACTCTTACCGACAGCCGCCGAACCTTGTTCAAGGTGATCGAGACTGAACGCGAAAACCTGACCCGGATTTTCGGATACTGGAATTTCAAGCCGGGCAAATTTCTGCTGCGGGCCCGGTGGCAGGGCGGGCATTACGATTACGGTGCGATCTGGTCGATGCGGATCATCGTCTACGGCGTTGATCTCGGCTGGCGCCGCATTCCGCTGACGCGCTACGCCGACATCGCGTCGGTGGAGATCACCGCAACCGGCAGAGCTTACGTGAACCATCTCGCGGCCAGTGTTGACGGCAACGCCCCATATATGGAGGAAGAATAGAGCATGCAGACGATAAAACGAATTTTGACCCTCGACGGATGCTCCGGCGAGTGGACGGATGAATGGGGCAAGGTTGGCGACGCGCCGGAATTGGTGATCGGCATCCTGGCCCGGCTGCGTTTCGATTTGCGGCGGCGCGAATCGGCGGAAGAGCCCGTTGTTCCGGTCGATCTCGCCGACTACACCAGCGACGCCTATTACATCGCTCTCGACAGCGACTATCTCCAGAGCACCGACCCGAAACTGCTCAAGACTTCCGGCATTACA
>CAZRFG010000058.1:0-13495 GCA_964599205.1 uncultured Victivallaceae bacterium | reverse complement strand
GATGGCGCCGGGCGGGCGCGCGCTGATCCCGCAGGAGCCTTATGTGCCGCACGGGTCCGGCCCCGGCGAATCCTTTGCCCCCGCCCGGCCGCTGGTGCTGTGGCAGTTCACCCGGATGAACGACCCGCGCTTCAGCTGGGGCGACCGGCTGATCGCCATGCGTGAGGACGGCCGCTTTGAGTCGAAGCAGAAAATCGGGATGACCAACCGCCCCGGCTGGGCGGCTTACGAACTCGGGCAAGAGCTTTTCGTCAAGCGGTTCCCGTACGACCCCGCGGCGACCTACCCCGACGGCGGGTGCAACTGTGAATTTTTCACCATGCCGGGCTTCCTCGAAATCGAGTCGCTGGGGCCGCTGGCGGCGGTCGCGCCGGAAGGATTCGCCGAGCTCAATGAAAGCTGGGAACTCCATCCCTTTGAGCCCGCCGAAACCGAGCCCGAGCTGGTCCGGCGGTTGCGCGCGCTGGGACTGAAAATTTAGCCCCTATCCCAATAACAGCCGCACCCGCTCGCACAGCAGCAGCCGGACTTGCCGGCCATAGGGCTCCGACCACAGGAAGACCGCCGCGAGGTTGACCGCCATACAGAGCGCGGAAACCAGCCGGAAGCCGGTTTTGCGGCTTTTGTGGTGAAGCAGCCGGCGGCAGAGGATTCCCGCCGGCCAGCCGCCGAGAAGTTCCCAGAAGTGGATGGTAGATTCGGAGATCCGCCAGGTGGTCGCCGCCCGTCCGGTGGCGATCCGCTTGTCGCGGTAGTAGAGCAAGGCGGTCACCATGCCGGTCACCGCCGCCGCCGGAATCACCGGCATCGGCAGCCAGCCGGGCAGCACCAGCACCGGCAAAAGCAGATAAATCCCGATCGCCAGCCCTGCCTGCCACAGATCGGCGAGCGAATCCTTTTCGCTTGCGCTGAGCGGCAGCCCAGCGATTTCAATATCGACGGCGACGTTGCCGCGCGGGGTATTGTTGATCATGAAAGAGACCTCATCGCCCTCCAGCGGCCGCCGCGACAAGCGGGTGAAGGAACGGATGTGACACCAGACCCGGACTCCGTTTTCGGCACGGATGAAACCATACCCCTTTTGATCCAGCCACTGCTCCAGAATCCCGTTGGCCATGCATCCCCCCCGTTGCCGTTTTTTGCCGTCGCGACGCGGCGGCGTGAATGCCGTCGCAACTCCAATATACATCACCCGGTGCAAACGTCAAGCGACCCGATTGAAGCAACGGCAAAACAGTTCTTCCGGGGTGGATTCAGCGTTCACCCGCAAAATCTTCCCGCCTCGAAACCCGCCTTTTCGCGAGGCCCCGAGCGATATTTCTCCACCTTGCCGGCAACCGCATCACCGCGGAATTTGATCAGCTTTTGATCACTTGGCGGCGATTTTTTTCGAAAACCTGCTTTCCAAAATACAATATCGGTGGTAAAATAGGGTCAAAATGAATATGGATTTGTCGTCAAACCCCGAATCAGAAAGAGATTGCCGATGTTTCGAAACCTATTGCCGCTGTTGCTGGCGCTGAGTGCGCTCCCGCTCTTTGCCGTCGACCACCGTGTCCTCGATTTTGAGAACGACGAGGTGCTTCAATCGATCAAGGGCACCGGACAGGTCTCGCTCTCCGACCGCCACATGCTCGGCGGCAGCCGCTCGCTGCGCTGGGACTTCAAGCCCGGCGACACCCTCGAAATCGCCTTCCCGCCGTGGTATCTCAACGACGCCGAGGCGACCAAAAAGTACGGCACCGAGGCCCGCACCGTCCTGATGCTCAACGTCTACAGCGAAAAGGCGCTTCCCGGCGGCGCGCTCCGGGTCGACTTCGGCCGCCGGGGCGAGGCCAAAGCCGACTGCGGCTTCAACTTCTTCCTCAATTTCACCGGCTGGCGGCCCGCCTGGGTGGTCTACAGCCGCGACATGGAGGGCGCGCCGCGCGAGGATATGAACCTCATCCGCTTCACCGCCCCCGCCGGCCTTGCGGCGGGCACGCTCTACTTCGACAACCTGATCCCCGGCGTGCTCTACTACGAACGCTATCAGGAGCGCGACCTCCAGGCCCCCAACGTCCGGGTCGGCGTGCAGTCGGAATACAAGTCCGATCCGCTCGACTTGATGAGCCTCAAAGTTCCCGCGCCCGCCGCGCTCAACGAAGCCGACCTCGCCGGCTTCCGCCGGATCGAGAGCCGCCTCGGCGACCTCCTTCTCGGAGAAGTCAAGGACGGCAGCCTCGGGGGCGACGGCCTCAAAACCGAATTCGACAAGCTCAAAAAATCGTTCGCCGAAACCGGCGTCAAGCGCCATCCCGACGGCCGGGTCACCGGCAGGCCCCTGATGTACGGCATCCTCGGCCGCCAGTACGAATTCGTCCCCGACCGCAAGGAGCAGTTGAAGGGCTTCTACGATCTGCGCAACTACGGCGTTCTGATGTTCCGGATCGCCAAGCTCTATCGCGCCGCCGCCGAACCGGCGGTCAAAAATGAGCTCAAAACCATGTACCTTGTGATGCTCGACCATCTGCTCGACCAGGGCTACGCCTACGGCAGCTCGATGGGCTCGCGGGCGCTGGTCGGCTACAGTTCGCGCGAACTTTTCTTCTCCTTTCTCCTGATGCGCGACGTGCTGTGCGCCGAAAAGCTCAACCACGAAATCTTCCGGCTCGGGCTCTGGCACTGCGACCTCAACTCCTACCTCGACCCGGAATATTACACGCTTCCCAACGCCGATTATTTCAACATCCTCTCGCGCTCGGCGCTGATCTCGATCCTGATGCTCGACGATACCCCGGAAAAGGCGGGGTACCTCGCCGCCTTCAGCAAGTTCTGTTCGCGCAACCTCGGCTGGGAAACCCCCGGCTGGATGGGCGGGATCAAGCCGGACGGCTGCGCCTACCACCACTGGGGCCACTATCCGAGCTACTTCTTCGGCGGGATGAACGGCGGAACGATCATCCTCTTCGCCTACGCCGGAAGTCCGTGGGAGCTCTCGCCGGAAGCCGCCGCCAACCTCAAACGGGCGCTCAAAGCGGCCTTTCTCTACGGCAACCCCGCGCTCGCCGTTTCGCTCGAGGGCCGGGTGCCCTTCCGCAAGCTCGCGGTCGACGGCATGATCAGCGAGTGCTTCAAGTACTACGGCCTCACCGGGGACCGGGAAATGGCGGCGATCTACCGCCGGCTCGCCGGCGAGGAAGCGAGCCGGGTTTTCCCGGATGTCGAACCCGCGCCGTGGCCGCAGGGGCACTGGAGCTTCAACTACGGCGGCTTCGGCATCCACCGCGACGGCGACAAGATGGTCACCCTGAAGGGCTTCAACCGCTACATCTGGGGGAGTGAAATCTACCGCGCCAACAACCGCTACGGGCGGTATTTGAGCTACGGCACCATCTCGATCCTCGGCCGCGGCAGCATCGCCGAAGAGGGCCTCACCGAAAAGGGCTGGGACTGGAACCGCTTCCCCGGCGCCACCGCGCGTTATCTGCCCTGGACCGAACTCCAGTCGCCGGTGATGCATACCGAAATGCGGACGCTTCCCGACAACCGGATCAACGGCAGCAGCAACTTCTTCAACCGCTACGGCATGTTCGGCGCGATCATCACCGAGCCCAAGCTCAAATCCTACGATCCGGGCTTCAAGGCGGTCAAATCGGTCTTCGCTTTTGGCCCCCGGCTGATCGCGCTGGGAAGCGACATCGCCGCCACCACGCCCTATCCGGTCGAAACCACCCTCTTTCAGTTCGCCACCCGCGACGGCAAGCGCCCCGGCTTCTTCAACTCGGATCAGCCGCAGGTCAAAAAAGAGCTCGAGCTGACCGCGAACACCCCCGTCTGGACCGCGGATTTCAAGGGCAACAGCTTCTTTGTCCTCGCCGGCGGCGAAGTCAAATTCCAGCGCCGCAACCAGGAGTCGCCCGACCAGCAGAGCCGGCAGGATCCCAAAATGACGGTCGACAACTTCAACACCGCGGTGATCGAGCACGGCGTCAAGCCCAAAGACGTCCGCTACGAAGTGCTGATCCGGCTCGACCTCGCCCCTGAAGCCGCCGCCAAGTACGCCGAAACGCTGAAAACGGCCAAGCCCTACACCGTGCTGCGCCAGGACGAGGCCATCCACGCCGTCCGCGACCACGAGACCGGAGTCACCGCGGCGATCTTCTTTGCCGCCGTTCCCAAGCTCGACTGGGAGCTGCTGCGCGGGGTTGAGAACCCCTGCTACGTGATGTACCGGCGCGACGGTGATGCCAAGCTCGAGTTGAGCTTGAACACCCCCGACCTCGCGGGCTTCGTCCGCAAGGGCTTCACCGACCTCGAGGAAGTGCCCGAGAACGCCGCCGAGGAGGAGGCCGACCGCATCGTCGCCATCCGCCTCGCCGGGGAGTGGCGGCTTGCCGAAGCGGTTCCCGGGGTCGAAGTCGCGGCCAAAGACGGCGAAACCCGGCTCACCGGGAAATTCCGTCACGGCATCCCGTATCAGCTCAAATTGAACCGGACCGGCAAGTGAATCCGATACCGGCGACCGCCGGTCCGGTGGAAAGAAACGGAGTTTTTATGTCGGATAAGAAGTTGAAAGTGATCGTCGCCGGCCTCGGCCGGATCGCCTGGCAGTACCATCTGCCGGAAATCGTCAAACATCCGAATTTCGAGCTGCTGGCGGTGGCCGATCCGCTGGCCGAGCGGCTCGAGGAGGCGCGAACCGCCTTCAAGGTACCCCACACCTATGAAACTTTTGACGCGATGCTGGCCAATGAGCCCAAGGCGAATCTGCTGGTGCTGACCTCGCCGACCTGTTTTCATCCGCGGCAGGCGATCACGGCGATGGAGCGCGGACTCGACGTCTTCTGCGAAAAACCGCTGGCCAACTCGCTCGAAGACGCCGAAGAAATGGTCGCCGCGATGGAGAGACTCGGCCGCAAACTGATGGTCTACCAGCCCCACCGGGTCCGGCCGGAGACGCTGGCGCTGCTCGACGTGCTCAATTCGGGCCTGCTCGGTGAGGTCTTCATGGTGCGCCGGGTTTGCTCCCGCTACAGCCGCCGCAACGACTGGCAGTCGCTGCTCGAATTCGGCGGCGGCATGCTGAACAACTACGGAGCCCATTTCATCGACCAATTCATGTACCTCTTCGGCCAGGCCCCGTACCGCCCGGCAAGCTGCGAACTCCGCCGGGTGGTCAGCTCCGGCGACGCCGACGACGTCGCCAAAATCACGCTGGTATCCGGCAACGGAGTGATCGGCGAAATCGACATCAACATGGCCTCGGTGATCAACGACAACTCCTGGACGGTCTGGGGCAGCCGCGGCGCGGCGGTGCTGAAAAGCGACGCCTGGCAGGTGACTTACATCCGCCCCGAAGACATCCCCGCTTTGCCGCTCCAGGGAACGCTGGCGGCTCAGGGCCGCCAGTACGCCGCCGAAGCGCCGCTGCCGCGCCAGGAACAGCTCTTCAGTTTGCCGGGGAAAAACGACGGGGTCTTTTACGACTACCTCTACGACTATCTGGCGCTCCGCCGCCCGCCCTTTGTGCCGGTGGAGCACACCCTCGAACTGATGCGGATCAACGCCGCCTGCCGCGAACTGGCCGAACGCAATCATCCGCTCAATCCGCAGCATTGACGGCGCGGAACCGTTGCGCCGGTTGCCAAAGTAATTTCGGGAACGATCCGGAAACGGATGTTTTTCCGCATGATCGGGTAGATCAAGGGGCATACGCTAAGATGTATGTCCCGAAATCGCTCCCGGTCAGGCGGAAGAGCAAGGCTCCGTTACTTGGTTTTCTCGATCAGCGGTGCAACCGGGGTGACCGAGAGGTCCATCGCGCCGTTGCCGCCGTTGATGGTGCAGACGATATAGCGGTCGTTGCAAACGAACTGCGGATGCGGGTCGGGGTGGAGCTTGCTCGGATTGTCCTGGGGATTGAAGGCCGGCAGCGAGGGGTAGAGGAAAATGTCCTTGCCGGTCTCGCGGTTGAAGAAACCGATCTGCCAGGCGCAGCCGCGATACCAGGTGCCGACCGCGGCGTCGTGGGTGATGTACTTGTTGTCGGCGCTCATCGCGGCGTGGGCCGCCTTGACCGCGGCGATCCGGGTCTGCTTGCCGGTGGCGAGGTCGTGATAATAGACGCCGTTGGAGCAGAAATAGAAACCCTTGCCGTCCTCGGCCCAATGTTCGTGGGTGGCGTAATTGCTCTCCGCGGAGGGAATCATCCGGTGTTTGCCGCCGGGCTCAAAGAGCCACAGCCGGGGATAGACGCCGTCGACTTTTTCGATCGGATGCTCAACTCCCTTTGCATCTTTCCACAGCACTTCCCAGGCGCAGAGCGCAAGCTTGTCGTTGGTGGGATGGAGCTGGCCGTGGTTGACGAAAAATTCGGTTTCGCTCCACTTTTCGTACTTGCCGGTCTTCAGATCGACCATGCCCTGGACGAACTTGTCATCGACCCGCGAGTCGAGGAACGCCTTTTTGCGGTCGGCGGTCAAAGTCAGGTGGGTGCAGTAATAGTGGATTTTGGTCCCCATCGAAGTCAGCTCTTCCGGAATCGGGCAGAGTTTGATCTCCTTTTTGGGATCGACCAGAAGATCGCGGCGGAAAAAGCCGTTCTTGTTGACGTAATAGACCTGATCGGTCTTGACGTCGAGGAAGGGAATGCCGGTGGATACTTCCAAAGGCATCATCTCATCCTTCAGGAAATCGATCACCGCCAGCGTCTTGCGATTCTGCCGCTCGCCGCCGGAAAGGTCAAAAATCAAAAACCTGCCGTCATCGGTCATCGATTTGTGGGTGAAGTAGATGCTCTGCTGATTGTAGGCGAGCCGGTCATTGAGGATGTACGAGGTGACGCCGGATGCCGGATCGACGTACTTGCGGAAAAGTTTGGAAGTTTCCGGCGTCTTGAGCTGGGCTTGGGATCGGGCCGGTTCGGCGGCGGCGGCGACGGCGACCACGATCAACGCGGCGGCCACCACCTGGGCGAGCTGTTTCAACATGATTTTCTCCATTGACGGTACTTCTGTTGACGGCGACGCTCTGACTTTGTCAGTAATCTTATTATATCGTCACGCGACAAAAAAGTCAAGCCGGATGGTGAAAATTGGCGGAATGAGGGAGGATGGGAGGGCAGCCGGGCGTCCTGTTGTAAATGCCGTCTTGTGATGGGATACGCTCCCGATACGACTGACTCGATACGGCAGTGTAGGAGGGAGAGCACCCGTGGCATCGATACTCCCGATCCCGGCGGGCCGCGGGCCGGTCAAACGCGGTATCGACGTGCCACGCCCCGTATAAAGCACGGACGTGAGGAGGTCTCTCCGCAAAAAAGCGGAGGGGCCGCCGAACCTTTGGAGCAGGGGGTCGAGAGGGGGCGAACCTTTTTGAAAGGTTTGCCCCCCGGCAAGGCCAAAGTAATCGGCGGCAAAGCCGCCAGGGGTGCAGGGCCAGTGGTCCTGCCGGGGGGTAGCTGGGGGCGCGGAGCCCCCCGGACCCGACCTCCGGGACAAAGCGCGAAAACGGCTTGGCGGTTTCGCTCGATGTCGTTCGCCGGTCACTTCGTGACCCGGCTGCCGACCTCGCTTTCGCAGAGTGGAGCGGGCTCCGCCCGCGGACGGGGGGAGCGCTGCGCTTGGCTTCGCTCGCGTGGATCGCGAGCGACCAGCGTTTCGCCGCTGGACCACGCCCCCGTACGACGGGGGGCGGGATGGCGCTTCGCGCTTTTTTTTCTTGGCGCTTCGCGCTTTTTTTGAGCCTGCGGCGCTTTTTTCTTTTTTCAGCAGCGCACGGCGCCTTTGATGAAGCCGTCGCGATGATTTTCCATATCGAGCTGGGCGCGGTCGAAGTCCTCCATCTCGTAAATATGGCGGGTCACCCCGGTGAACTTCCAGATCCCGCGCGACAGCAGCATCAGACAGCGCTCGCAAAGCGTCGCCTCGTACTCAATCCGGCGCTCGTGGCAGTTGATCGAAGTCAACGCCTTGATGTTCCAAAGCTTGTAATCCACCGTCCGGAACCCGTCATTGTGGTAGCCGCCGATCCCCAGCCGGCCATGAGCGCAAACCAGGTCGCCGGCCAGGCGCAGCCCCTCTTCGGTCCCGGTGAACTCCATCACATTGGGAAAGCCGATGCCGAAAATATCCGCCTTGTGCCCGTCGCGGCGCAGGTCGGGCACGCCCCAGGTCTGCCAGTCGAGGACATATCCGATCGGGAGTTGGCCGGGGGCGTACGCTTCGGTTGCACCGAACTTGAGCGCATTGGCCCGCGCCTCGGGACGCGGATCGACCGCCACGATGTCGCCGTAGCCCATCGCCTTGAAGAGCGAAATCATCCCGAGCCCCATATACCCCGCGCCGACCACCGCCACCGGGTCGCCGAGCGTCACCGGAGCCATCTTGACCGCCGCGCTGAGGAGACAGGCCAAGGGCTCGGCGATCGCATCCTCGTCGGCGAGATTGCCGGGAACCCGAAACGCCTTGTTGGGCTCCATTACGATATATTCCTTGTACCCGCCGCCGCCGAGCCCGCTCACCCGGTCGCCGACCTTGAAGCCGGTCACTTTGCGCCCGACTTTCGCCACCACTCCGACCGATTCGTGGCCGAAGGTTTCGCCGGGCTTCGCCACGCTCCACGGATAGAGCTCGGAGTGACACATCCCGGTCAAGGTGACTTTGACCAGCAGCTGCTCATCGGTGATCTTCGGAACCGGCACGTCGATGACTTCACTTTTGCCCGGCCCGACCATAACGATTTGTCTCATGGTGACTCCTCCTCGATGTTGATTTCTGTCCTGACATATACTATATTATGTCGAAAACAATTCATCTTGGCGGAATCAATCAAAAAACTATGCGTAATCGCTCAAAAATCACGCCGCAAGCAGAAATCGAAAAACTCGAACACATCGAAGTCGATCCGGCCTTTCCGATCAGCGAGGCGAGTTATAATTTCCGCGACGAGCACACCGAGGTCGAGCCGCATCTCCATGACCTGCTCGAACTCGGCTTCTGCTACGAGGGATCGGGGGTGTTCCTGATCGGGGACAAGGTGCTGCCGTTCCAGGCCGGGGACGCGGTGGTGATCAACACCCGCGAAGTCCATCTGGCGCGCGGCAATCCGGGCGGGCGGACCAAGTGGGGGTGGATTTATCTCGATCCCTTGCGGCTCCTCGCCGACATTCCCGAGAGCTGCGGCGGCAGCGTCAAACTCTCGCGCTGCTGCGGCGCGGCCTTCCGCAATCTCCTCAACGGCGCGAGCCATCCCGAAATCACCGGGTGCATCCGCCAGATTCTCGCCGAATGCACCGCCAAAGCGCCGGATTACCGGCCGATGGTGCGGAGTTTGGTCTGGCAGCTGATGCTGCTGCTCGGCCGCTATCACGCCGGAAGCGACGCGGAAGTCGATGCCGACGCGCCCGGCGATTACGCCGAAGTCGAGCGTCTGGTCCCCGCACTCAATGCGATCGCCGCCAACTTCCAGCATGAAATCCCGGTGAGCCGGCTCGCCCGGCTCTGCTTCATGAGCGACTCCAACTTCCGCAAGTGCTTCCAGCGGGCGATGGGGTGCGCTCCCAAGCCTTATTTGCGCAAAATCCGGCTCGACGCGGCGGCGGCGCTGCTCGGCAATTCCGAGCTCCCGGTGCTTGAGATCGCCGGCTGCTGCGGGTTTCACAACATCTCCAACTTCAACCGCCAGTTCCGCGCCGCCCACGGCTGTTCGCCGCGCGAATTCCGCGATCAGGCGGCCGAACCGGGCCTTGCGGCGTTTCCGAAACGGCACGGGAACCCGGTATAGCTTGCAGGGGCCTCGCATTGCCGAGCGGATAATCGGTTGCACGAATTTCCAAACCGGCCCGGCAGTGCGCCGCGCCGTTTCCGGCCGGGGCGAAAATTCACCTTATGTTCCCGCGCTTCCCGTCTTTTGGCATCTCTCATACCGCGGGCGCCCGGTAATGGTCGATGCCGCCGTAGCCGCGCATCGCCAGACAAATCCAGATATTGAAGACGATTCCGACTGCCGCCAGCACGCCGCTGATGATGAAAAGATACCGGTATTCATTGCCGGTCAGGTCCAGAATCCAGCCGAAAGCCGGAATCATCAGGATATTGACCAGCGTGGAAATGATTCCCCCGGCGGAACTGAACTGCGCATAACGATCACGCGGCAACAGACGCATCGAAAGTGACGCCGTCGCGGTCGCCCACATCCCGCCCAGAATGCTGTGGCTGATCAGGATGGCGGCAAAAACCGCTTCCTGCGCAGTGGCAAAATCATATTGCAGCCGGACCCCGAAACGGGACATCAACCCGATCCATTGCTGCGACACCCATGTCAATCCCGGATCCGCAATGAAGCCGAATCCGGCGAAAGCGGCAATCATATAAGCGGTCAAAACCAGTACGCTGACCCGCAACGGATGGAACCGGTCGGCCAGCATCCCGACCGGCACCGCCAGAATCGCCGAACCAATGAAACTGTACGAGATGTATTTGCCATACACGCTGAGCGGCAGGTGCAGCGACTTGGCGTAAAAAACCAGATAGGTGTTGACCGGCGAAAAACAGAGACCGAGCATCAGCAGGCCAAAGAATATCAGCAGATAAAAGGGATGGCTGAAACACTCTTGGAAATAACTGCGGACGGCTTGAATCCTCCGGCCGCCGGGACTGCCGGAAAGCTCCGCCGGGGGCGGCGGATAGGTGCCTTCCCTGACGCCGAAGCAGAGAATCATCATGCCGATACCGTAGAGTACGGCAACCCCGAGAAAAAGCCAGAGCGAATGAGTTTCGCTCCATCCCAGCAGCCAGTAGCTGAAAACCACCCCGGCCGCCAGACTGACGATCCGGAAAAAACCGTAAAAGCGCCCCAGCAGCTCGGTCGGAACGACATCGTTGGCAAAGGCTTGAAAAACCGATCCCGCAATCACCATGCCGAACTCGAAAATCATCCAGGATACGGCGAGGCAGATCAATATCGTCCGGTCGGCGTCGAGATGCCATACCCCGGCCAGCCACTGTCCGATCGGCGCACTGAATGCCAAGCCGACCATCCCGGCACAGGCGATCGGGGTGGTCGCCAGCAGATACGGGATCCGCCGCCCCAGCCGCCCGCGGTGCCGGTCGCTTTTGTAGCTGATGACCGGACCGATGATCATCCCCATCACCGCCGGCAGCGAGAAGATCAGAATTCCGTTCAAAAAATCGCTTGCTCCGTACTTTTTGAACAGAATTTTGGTGATCATGCCCATTGAACGGTCTTTGAGCGCCCAGAAAAAATCACCGGTCAGCATCAGAGCGAAAAGAATGACCAGTCCGGCCGTCGTGTAGGTGAGGCCGTTGATGCGCCAGACTTTGGCCGCAACCTCGCCGCTTTTCACGCTTCGCGTCCGATTGCGTCCAGGCAACGGCGGATATGCGCCAGGCTGCTGACGATGCCGTCGACGCCGCGCCCGAATGCGCACTCATATTCAAGCGAGAGATAACCGTCGTATCCGGCAGCCTGGAGCGCCCGGAAACAGGCAGTGAAGTCAATCTCCCCTTCGCCGACCGGAACCGCGACCGGCTGGTGGTTGATATGCCGCAAATCCTTGACATGTACCATGCAGGCGAACGGCGCCGTCGCCGTCACCCCCGCCAGCGGCGATTCCCCGGCATGGGACCAGTAATTGCCGATGTCGGACAGCAATCGCAAATACGGCGAATTGACCGCTTTGAGATAAAAAAGCTGCTGTTCCGAGTTTTTGCAGAGCGCACCGTGATCCTCCAGCGCCATCACCACCCCGGCCGCCTGCGCGAATTCGACGCAGGCGGCAAAAGCTTCGGCGATCCGGCCGCTATACTCATGCCAATCGAGGTCATAGCCACCGGCGAAGACCCGCAGCGCCGGACAACCGAGGAAAGCGGCTTCTTCGAGCGCCTGTTTGACCAGCTCGATTTCGGCGGGCAGCCGATGTTCGGCGATCGCGTTGCCGAAGTTCCCTCTGGAAATGTAGTTGGCGACGGCGATACCTTCGTTTTCGGCCACTTTTCCGGCCTCGCTCATCGCGGTGCGCCGATCCCGGTTCTCCGGCCAGTAATAGCCGAGGTCGATGCCGTCGAAACCGATCGCCGCGGCCCGGCGGATTATGGTATTGACCGTACGGTCCGCTTCCGGCGTCAGCAAATGGGCGCCGTAAATGGAAATTGCCGTTTTCATCAAAAAAAGCCTTTCTGAAACTGGTTGCAAATTTTCCGGCCGCTTCCGGCCGGCCCGCTCAATGGGTGAAGGAGAAACGACCGTCGGCGGCGCGGGCGCCGTCGCCGGCAAGCAGCTCGCGGTAGTTCGCCGCGACTTTGCGGAACGCCTCGACATAACGGTCGATCACCGGCCGGTTGAATTTGCGGAAGTGGGGAATGCAGATCGTCCTCGCATTGGCGGCGGCGGCGACCGGGAGTTCGCCGGTCTGGGCTTTGGGATCACTGGGGTCAAAGACTTGCGCCGTCGGCTTGCCGTGGCCGTAGATGTCGACCGAGTAAAAGAGTTCGCAGCGGTGGAGCGCCGCATTGCAGCCGGGCAAGCCTTCACCGCATTCGGCGCGGAGCGCGTCGCTGAGCCGGCCGACCGAAAGTCCGTCGAAAACCTCGGGCGCATAGTGCATGTGGGGCGCATACCAGCCGCCCTTGGTGCTCGCCGGGAACTTGGGGTAGTGGTTGGCCAGGGCCGGAATGTCGGCGATGGCGGCGATGAAGTATTTCATCGCCATGTCGATTTCGGCGATCTCGGCGGGATATTTCTTCAACTGCTCGATCCCGATCGCCGAGGCCATCTGGTTGATCCGGTACTTGAAGCCGCCCCACGGCAGCGGTCCGACTTCCGGAGCGGGACGGAACTCCCCGGGAATTTTGCCGAGCCGTTCGTAGTGGCCGAAGCGGATCGCTTTGGCCCAGAGTTCGGTCGAATCGGTGTTGAGTATCCCCCCCTCGCCGATTGCAAAGGATTTGCCGCTCATCAGCGACGAAGCCGCGATGTCGCCGAAGGTGCCGACCATTTTCCCCTTGTAGAGCGCACCCTGGGCGTGCGAAACGTCCTCGATCACCGCGATGCCGTGCTTGCGGGCGACCGCCAGGATGGGATCCATGTCGGCGGGATGGGCGAGGTAATGGACCACCACCACCGCCCGGGTGCGCGGCGTGATGTGCGCCTCGAAGCTCGCCGGGTCGAGGCAGAGGGTATCGGGCTCGATGTCGGCGAAGACCACCCGCGCCCCCAGATTGAGCGCCGGAACCGCGCTGGCCCAGTAAGTGATCGAGGGACAGATCACCTCGGTCCCCGGCCCCACCCCGACCGCGTACATCGCGGCGTGGAGCGCTGCGGTGCCGTTGGGATGGGCGAGGGCGTGTTTGACCCCGTGCCAGGCGGCCCAGCCGCGCTCGAATTCCTCGGTGATGTCGGTCTGCGACATTGAGCCGTCGCGAAGCACTTTCAACACCGCCTGTTCCATCGCATCGTTGACGATCGGCCAGTGGAAACAGGGGTTCTCGTGACG
>CAZRFG010000057.1:0-13557 GCA_964599205.1 uncultured Victivallaceae bacterium | reverse complement strand
AGGGCTCCGCGCCCTCTTGACTCCGCGCAAGGGCGCGGCCCTTGACCGGGGTACTGGGAACCCGTGTCTACAGCGTCTCCAGGAGCTCAATCAACCGCCCCGCCACCCGGTTCGCCGGAATAAACTCGGGATTTTCACTCCCGATCGGCGCGCCGTCCGGATTCAACCACACCGTGAACCCGTCCGCCAGCTCCTCGCCGACCTTCTTGCGCATCCCCTGCAGCCCGATCCGCGCCGCCTGATGCGACAGACACGAATTAAGACACCCCGACAGCCGCACCCCGGTCACAATCGCCAGCGCCAGCTCCGGCGTCAACTTCGCCGGAAACTTCCGGAAATGCCGGTCCAGCGCATCCGCCAGCAGCGCCCCGTACTTGGGCGCATCCAGTATCCCCGCCTTGCAGACCGACGCCCCGATGCAACTTTTGATCTGCCCCCGGAACGTCGCCAGCGTCAGATCCACCGGAAACTTTTTGAGCGCCTGATACAGCGGATACAAATACCGCTTCCCCACCGTCGGCAGCCAGACATTCTGCTCAATCGTCAAACGCACCGCCGGCACGTCAAAAGCGGTCAGCAGCGCCGCCAGCTTGACGAACTGATCGACCGACAGCACCCCCTGCGGCACCGGCAGCAGCACCGAGTACTTGCCGTGAAACCGGGTCGGTTTTACCGCGAGCTTGAGCCAGCGCCGGAACCCCGGATCGGCGGCGAATTCGGCAGGCAATACCGCCGGTGACACCGGACGCCGGGCATTCCAGCTCACCGGATAAACCGGCACCGCCGGAAATTCGGCCTTGGCAAAGCGTTTGTAATAGTCGCGGAAAAGCTTGACGAACTCCCGGTCCCCCAGCCGGGTCCGGATGTAGCGGATGCGCGCCGTTGCGCGATTGGCGCGGTCGCCGTGCTCGCTAAAGAGTTGCACCATCGCTCGCGCCACCCGCGGTAACTCGGCAGGGGTGATGAATTTAAGGAGCTCGATCCCGATCGCGGCATTGCGCCCGAAACCGCCGCCGCCGTAGACGGTGAAGCCGAAATTACCCTTGTCATCGGAACTCTCGACGAAACCGAGGTCCTGCCGCAGCGCCAGCGCCGCGTCAGTTCTCGAGGCAAAGGCGATCTTGAGCTTGCGCGGGAGTTTGAACGCTTCGTCCCACTCAAAGACCGCGTCGGTCAAGGCGCGGGCATAAGCAATCAAATCGGCCGAGTCGTCCGGCGCGATCCCCGCAGTCAGCGACGCCGAAACGTTGCGGAAGGAATCGCCGCCGCCGCCCCGGAACGGCAAGCCGTTGCGGGTGCACTCCTCGATCACCACCTTGGCCTGGCCCGGCGGCACGTCGTGGAGCTGGATGTTCTGGCGGCTGGAGAAATGGATATAGCCCGGCTTCACCCGCTTGACCAGATCGGCGATGAAGTTCAATTTTTCGAGCGGCAGCTCGCCCCCGGTGATCCGGATGCGGGTGGCAAAGAGATCGTTGCGCTGCGGCAGAATTCCCAGCACCCCGCTCAGCGGTTTCAAATCGGGAACCTTGATCTCCCCCCGCTCCGCCGCCAGCAAGCCGTTGAGAAGATCCTGCTGCGCCGCCACAATATGTTCCAGATTGCTCATGCTCCGTCCCCGCTGCCGTGTTGATGTTTGAATGGGTTTTACCATACTCCCCGAAACATGGTTTTGCAAGCGGCGGAGGCAAAAGACTACTGATTTTGTAGATTATCCTTCCGCCGCCCGTCGCCGCGCCACAGTTTGACCGCATCATACCACAATCCGAGCACCAGCGATCCCGCCGCGGTGAGCCCGAGGAGCTCCGGCGGCAGCGGCGCGGCCTTGATCAGGGCGTTGCCGAAATCGGTGTAGATCAACAGGAAAGGCACCGTCAGCACCGCCGTGTTGATCGCCCGCACCGTCCAATCGCGCCAGGCGAAAAAGGTGCGGAGCGCCAACTGATGTTCCGACGCATTGACGTAGACCAGCCACAGATTGGAGAGAATCAACGCGAGCAGGATGAATGACCTCATCACCTCGCCGGGATAGCGGTCGTGAAGGAGATAAACCCCGGCGGTGATGCCGCCGAAAATCACCAGCCCCTGGGCCAGCGATTTTCCCAGCAGCCGGCGGCTCACCAGCGCCTGGCCCGCCGGGCGCGGCGGACGCTTCATCAAATCCGGCTCGGCCGGCAGCCGTTCAAAAATGATCGAACAGGTGGGGTCGATCACCAGCTCCAGCAGCACCACGTGAATCGGCAGCAGCAGCAGGAATTCGCCGTAAAACACCGGATTGCACAAGGCCAGCAGCGCGATCGGGATGTGGATCACAAACACGTAGCCGATCGCCTTGCGGATGTTGTCGTAAATCCGCCGCCCGTCCTCGACCGCGTGGATAATGGTGCTGAAGTTGTCGTCAAGCAAAATCATATCCGCCGCCTCGCGGGCGACTTCGGTGCCGTGCTGTCCCATCGCCACCCCGATGTCGGCGGCTTTCAGCGCCGGGGCGTCGTTGACGCCGTCGCCGGTCATCGCCACCACCGCTTTGCGGGCCTGAAGCGCGCGGACGATCCGGAGCTTGTGGTGCGGCGACACCCGGGCGAAGACGCCGATGCCGTCGATCGCCTCGCCGAGTTCGGCGTCGGACATCGCGTCGAGTTCCGCCCCGGTCACCGCCCGTTTGCCGGGATCGAGTCCGAGCCGCCGGGCGATCGCCCCGGCGGTCAGCGCGTGGTCGCCGGTGATCATCAGCACCCGGATCCCCGCTCCGGCGGCGGCGGCCACCGCGGCGGGAGTCTCCGGTCGCGGCGGATCGATGAAGCCGAGCAAGCCGGCGAACTGGTATTGATGAGCGTCTATTTCCGGCGCGATCGAATCGCCACCGTCGCTGAAGGCGACCGCGATCACCCGGCAGCCCCGGGACATCAATTCATTCTGGCGCGCGACGATCGGTGCAAGTTGCGCCTGGTCGAGGCCGCAGAGCGGGAGAATGCTCTCCGGCGACCCCTTGATGCAGCGGCTGAGTTCGCCCACGATCTCCCAGACGTGGCCCATCCGCCGGGTTTCGCTGCGGAACGGATATTCGTGCCGGAGCGGATTGGCGAGGATGGCGTCGACCGCCAGACCGGCGGCGGCGGCGCGCTGCTGGATCGCCTGTTCCATCGGGTCGGAGGGGACACTTTCGCTCGCCAGCACCGCGCGGCGGAGGAGTTCGAGCTGGTCGCCGCCCTCCGGCGGGGTCGCGTGCTCGAGGGTCATCCGGTTGCAGGTCAGCGTCCCGGTTTTGTCGGTGCAGAGGATCGACACCGAGCCGAGCGCCTCCACCGCCGGAATCCGGCGCATCAGCGCTTTGGCCCGGGCGAGCTTCCACGCGCCGATCGCCATGAAGACGGTCAGGATCACCGGCAGCTCCTCGGGAATCACCGACATCGCCAGCGTCACCCCGGCGAGAATCGCGTTGATCAAGCGGCCGCGGATCAGGAAATCGACGGTCATGCACACCACGCAGCAGCCGAGGCCGATCAGGGCGCAGATTTTAATCAGGCGGCCGACCTCTTTTTCGAGCGGAGTGCGCGGGGCTTCGACCGATTCGAGGGCGCGGCTGATGCGGCCGTATTCGGTGTCGAGCCCGGTCGCGGTCACTTCGATCAAAGCGGTGCCGTTGATCACCGTGCCGCCGGAGAAAACTCGGCCGAGCCGGGGATCGGCCGGATCGTCGCCGGCTTTTTTCCAGACCGCTTCGGATTCGCCGGTCAGGATCGACTCGTCGACGCCGAGGTCGAAGCTCTCGATGATGCGGCCGTCGGCGGCGAGGCGTTCGCCCTCGTTGATTACCATCAGGTCGCCGGGAACCAGTTCACAACTGTCGATCCGGATCAGGCGGCCTTCGCGGACGACCTCGACCTGCGGCGCGGTAAGCCGGTTGAGCGCCTGGAGCGTGCGGTCGGTCCGGTATTCCTGAAAGAAGTTGATGCCGGCGACGAACACCACAAAGCCGAGCATGACCAGCCCGTCGCGGGGTTCGCCGAGCAGGAAATAACAGATCGCGGCCCCGAAAAGAAGGACAAACATCGGTTCTTTGAAAATGCCGGCAAGACAAACGATCCAGCGAAACCGTTTTTCGGGAGCGAGTTGATTGTGGCCGAAGCGGTCCAGCCGTTCGCGGACCTGTTGCGGGGTAAGTCCCTGATAATCGCCTTCAAAGCCGTTGACAATAGCCATGCGTGCCTCACTTTCGCGGGTTTTGCGGATATACAATATTCGTAAAACAGTCCCACGAAAGTTCCCACTTCCGCTGCCAAAGAGGCCCGGCCAAACGACCTGATCTGATAATTATTGCTTTACTATATACCCGAATCGGCGAAAATGCAAATCAAGCCTCAGCGGGCGGTGCCGCGGACCTTGACCGCGCCGCCGAGTGAAGCGGCGAGTTCGCGAAGTTCGCGGTCGCTATAGGTGGAAAGAGTATTGAGTTCGTCGTCGATCAGCTCGGCGGGGTGGAACTGCTGGAGCATCCACGCACTGACGCCGAGTCCGGCAAGCTCATCGTACATCCGCCGCAAATCCGCCTCGTCGAGCAGCGCGCGGTGGACGGTGGTGCGGATTTCAAGCTCGATATTGTTGGCAAGCGCAAATTCGATGGTGCGGCGGACGTTCGCCGGAATGTCGGGCTCGTCGCCGCCGCAGACCCGGAAATACTTCGCCGCCGGGGCTTTGTAGTCGATCCCGAGCGAATCGAGGAGGCCGGCGCGGTACAGCGCCGCCACCGCCGCCGGGCGGGAGCCGTTGGTGTCGAGCCGGATCGCGAAACCGGCCTGGCGGGCCAGTCCGGCCGCCGCCGCCAGCTCCGGCTGGAGCGTCGGTTCGCCGCCGGAAAAGACCACCCCCTCAAGCTTCCCCCGCCGCCGCTCAAAGAATTCGGCCAGCTCGGAAAGCGCAATCCGCCCCTGGCTCCCGGGGTCGAAAACCAGGGAGGGATTGTGGCAAAAGGGACAGCGGAAATTGCAGCAGCCGAAAAAGACCACGCAGGCGAGCTTGCCCGGGTAATCGACCAGGCTGAATTTCTGAAGTCCGTTGATCGCCATGTTACTTGCCTTCGACGTTCTTGACGCAATAGGTCTTGCGGTCTTTGAACTCTTCGCGTTTGCCTTTGTTCCAGTTGGCGACCGGGCGGAAGTAGCCGGTGACGCGGGAATAGATTTCCGTTTTTTGGTTGCACTTGCTCATTTTGTTTTCCTCCTCTGGGTGATGAATTTATGCTTCAAGCGGGCACTCTTCGTGCTCGCCCGGGATGTAACCGTGGACCGGACAGATGCTGAAGGTCGGGGTCAGCGTGAAATAGGGAATGCGGTAGCCGGTCGCGACCTTCTTCACCAGCGCCGCCACCAGCTTGGGATCGCCGATCCGTTCGCCGACGAAGCCGTGGAAAACCGTTCCCCCGGTGTAACGCGACTGCAGCGGCTCCTGGAGGTCGAGCGCCTCAAAGAGGTCGTCGGTGTAGCCCACCGGAAGCTGGGTCGAGTTGGTGTAATAGGGATTGGCGTCCCCGGCGCAGATGATCTCGGGATAGTGTTTGCGGTCGAGCCGGGCGAGCCGGAAACTGGTGCCTTCGGCGGGGGTCGCTTCGAGGTTGTAGATGTGCCCGGTCTCCTCCTGGATGCGGACGATTTTTTCCTTCATCCGGTCGAGCACCCGGGCCGCGAATTCGCCGCCCTCGGGGTCGCAGATCGAACAGCCGAGGAAGTTGAGGCAGCACTCGTTCATCCCCACCAGCCCGATCGTGCTGAAGTGCTGGTCGAGCGAGGGGAGATAAGTCTTGGTGTAGGGCAAAAGGTCGCCGGCGAGGTGCTGGCGGACCACTTTGCGCTTGATTTCGAGCGACTCCTTGGCGAGTTCGATCAGCCGCTCCAGCCGGGCGAAGAACTCCTCCTCGGTCTTGGCGAGGTAGCCGATCCGGGGGAGATTGATGGTCACCACCCCGATCGAACCGGTCTGTTCGCCGGCGCCGAAGAGGCCGCCGGTTTTGCGCCGGAGTTCGCGCATGTCCATCTGGAGGCGGCAGCACATCGAGCGGACGTCGCCGGGATTGAGGTCGCTGTTGATGAAGTTCTGGAAATACGGCAGCCCGTACTTGCCGGTGACGGTGAAAAGAAGCTCGGCGTTCTCGCTCTCCCAGTTGAAATCCCTGGTCACATTGTAAGTCGGGATTGGAAAAGTGAAAATCCGGCCGTCGCGGTCGCCCTCGCTCATCACTTCGAGAAAGGCGCGGTTGATCAGGTCCATTTCGGCTTGGTAATCGCCATAGCAGCGGTCGTCGCAGAGCTGCCCCCCGATGATCACCGGGTGGTCGCGCAAATCCTCCGGCACCACCCAGTCAAAAGTGAGGTTGGTGAACGGCGTCTGGCCCCAGCGACTGGCGATGTTGAGGCCGAAAATGAACTGCTGCATCGCCTGCTTGACGCCGCGGTACGTGAGCTTGTCCGCGCGGACGAAGGGGGCGAGCAAGGTGTCGAACGAACTGAACGCCTGCGCTCCCGCCCATTCGGTCTGCAAGGTGCAGAGGAAGTTGACGATCTGCCCTAGCGCGGTGTCGAAGTGTTTGGCCGGTTTGGCGCTCGCCCGCCCGCCGTTGCCGACGAAGCCGCGGGTCAGCAAGTCGCGGAGACTCCACCCCGCGCAATACCCGACGATCCCGCAGGAGAGGTCGTGCAGATGAAAGTCGCCCGACTTGTGCGCCTCGGCGATTTCGGCGGGGTAGATGTTGGCCAGCGTGTAGTTGGCGACCACCGAGCCGGAGACGTGGTTGAGCAAGCTCGCATAGGAGTATCCGGCGTTGGAATTCTCATTGACCCGCCAGTCCTCGTGGCCGAGGTAGGAGGCCATCAATTCCTGAACGTCCATCAGCAGCTGTTTTTGCTCGCGTATCTTGCCGTGCTGGGCGCGGTAGAGGATGAAGGCCTTGGCCGCGCCGGAGAGGCCGCGCTTGATGAAGGACTGCTCGACCAGGTCCTGAACCAGCTCGATGTCCGGGATATTGTCGGGCCGGTCGTGCCCCCTTTTGCAGAGTTCATCGACCACGTCGCCGCTGATCCGGGCGGCGATTTTATCATTGCCGGTGCCGGCGGCGGAGAGTGCCTTGGCGGCGGCCAAAGTGATGCGCCCGCGGTCAAAGGCGACCAGCCGTCCGTCGCGTTTACGCAATTGCTGAATGGATTCCATCCGTATCGCTCCTCAAAGTTGAAAAACGGGCGCGACGACGGAAAACCGGCGAACCGGCGGGCAAGCAGAATGCCGAAACATAACCAAACCCCATGTGTCGTGCGCACATTGCCGTTCCGTCCCGGCGTTTGAGGGACGAAACGAAGTTGATGATAGGGTACCTCTAAAAACTGGCTTGAGTGAAAAAACAATGAATTGCAGCTTGGAGTCGCGATTTTGTAAGCATCAGGCTACCAGAGGTAACCAGATGCGAACAAGGTCGCGAATACGAACGCAAGGCACGTTTTTGCGCCAAGTTTTCCAGTTTTTAGAGGTGCCCGATATTGATTGCTGCGGGCTCCGGCTTTGACGGTTGCGCGACAGCCGCGGACTCTCACCGCGATTCACCGCACCGGCAATCAAACTAAAGTCCAATATATAGTGTCAAGATCGATAATCAAGCCGTTTTTATCACAATATATAGATTTTTTCAAATTTTCTTTCAGATCGGCCGGGATCGGCGTTGGAAGCGGATTTCCAACCGAACCAGGCCTTTCAGGTTGCCGGCGAGGCGATTGCGGTGTATAGTAAAGGCATGAGCGATCCCCACCTCAATACCGAGCGTCTGACCGCCGCCTTCACCTTGAGCGTGATCGGCGGCTTCCTCGACATTTACACCTTTTTGTTCCGCGGCGAAGTCTTCGCCAACGCGGTGACCGGCAACATGGTGCTCTTCGGGCTCCATCTCGCCAAGGGGGAGTGGCAGCTCTGCGGCAAGTATCTCCTCCCGATCTTCTTCTACGCGCTCGGGGTGTTCGCCGCCGAGTGGATCAGCGGCCGCGCCCCGGTGTCGCGCCGCTACAACTGGCACCAGCTGGTGATTGCGCTCGAATTCCTCTGCCTCGCGCCGGTGGTCTTCGTCCCCTTCGGCGAATGGGATTACGCGGTCAACGCGCTGATTTCGTTTGTCTGCGCGCTCCAGGTGCAGACCTTCCGCCGGGTTCAGGGCCTCCCCTTCGCCTCGACGATGTGCACCGGCAACCTCCGCAGCGGAACCGAAGCGGTGTTCCGGGCGGTGACCGGGGGCAGCCGCGAAGAGCTCCACAAAGCGCTCCGCTACTTCGGCGTGATCGGCTTTTTCATCTTCGGTGCGGCGGCGGGAGCCTTGATCCTCACCGGCTTCGGTCATTACGCGCTCCTGATCGCTCCGGCCGGGCTGGCGGCGGTGTTCTTTTTGATCGCCCCCGGCGCCCGGCGCGGCCGCCATGCCGGCGACCGGTGATTTCCCGGTTTGCATTTCGCTTTTGCCGGATTATAGTGAAGCAAGCTTAACTCTCAGCAGGGGGAAGGATATGAAACTCAATCACGCATTTTTGCGAAACACCGCCGGAGCGCTGGCGGCGATCGTGCTCGCCGCGCCCTTCGGGCTCGACGCCTGTACCGGCATCACCCTCAAGGCCAAAAACGGCGACATGGTCTACGGCCGCACCCTCGAATGGGGTACCTTTGACCTCGGCTCGCGGCTGATGGTCTTCCCGCGCCATTACCAGTACCGCGCCGTGCTCCCCGAGGGGATGCGCGGACTCGACTGGACCGGGCGCTACGGCGTCGCCGGAATCGACGCGCTGCAATCGGGCTACTTGCTCGACGGCATCAACGAAGCCGGGCTCACCGGCGGACTCTTTTACCACCCCGGCTTCGCCGAATACGCGCCCTGGTCGCCGGAACTGGCCGGACGGGCGCTGCCGCCGACCCAGGTGCTCAACTATCTCCTCTCCACTTGCGGCTCGGTCGGCGAAGTCCGGCAGGCGCTCGACAAAATCACCGTGGTCAGCGTGGTCGAGCCCGCGCTCGGCATCGCCGCCCCGGTTCATTTGATGGTCACCGAGCCCGGCGGCAAGCAGATCATCATCGAGTGGAACGACGGCAAAGTTAAAATCTACGACTCCAAAGTCGGGGTGATCACCAATTCGCCGAACTACGACTGGCACTTGACCAATCTGCGCAACTACGTCGAACTCACCGACCAACCGCATCAGGAAATCGACCTCGGCAAGCTCCGGGTATCCCCGCTCGGCGGCGGCAGCGGGATGCTGGGCTTGCCGGGCGACTTCACCCCGCCGTCGCGCTTCATCCGGGCGACCGCCTTTGTCGCCACCGCGCGGCCGCTTCCGGACGGCGCGGAGGGGATCTACGAAGCGTTCCGGATTCTCGACAACTTCGACGTGCCGCTCGGCAACGCCGAGGGCGGCGGCCGAAAGGCCACCAGGGAGATGCGGAGTTCGACCATCTGGACCATCGCCCACGACCTCGCCGCGCGCCGGCTCTTTTATCACACCCAGAACGACCGCCAACTCCAGTCGGTCGAACTCAAGCGCATTGATTTCGACACGCTGCGGGAGCCGGTGATCATGCCCCTCGACAACGGCTGCCAGTCGGTCAAGGACCGCACCCCGGACGCGAAACGGTAACGCGCGTCAATTCCGCCGGTCTCACCGGGCCGGAAAGTATTTCGCGGTGCGGTTGGCGATTTTGACCAGAATCAGCATCACCGGCACTTCGACCAGCACTCCGACGATGGTCGCCAGCGCCACCGGCGAAGCCGTGCCGAAGACGGCGATCGCCACCGCCACCGCGAGCTCAAAGAAATTCGACGCCCCGATCATCCCCGCCGGGGCGGCGATGTCGTGCGGCAGCTTGAGCCAGCGGCAGGGCCAATAGGCGATAAAGAAGATCAAGAAGGTCTGGATCACCAGTGGAATCGCGATCAAGGCGATGTGAAGCGGATTGGCGATGATCACGTTGCCCTGGAATGAAAAAATCAGCACCAGCGTCAGCAGCAGCCCGCCGACGGTGACCCGGTTGAACCTGGGAAGGAAGCGCGTTTCAAAGTAATCCATCCCCCTCGCCCGGATCACCGCGTGCCGGGTGAGAATCCCGCCGGCGAGCGGAATCACCACAAAGAGCAATACCGAGAGGATCAGCGTGCTCCACGGCACCGCGATGTCGCTCAACCCGAGCAGGAACTTGACGATCGGGATGAAGGCGACCAGGATGATCAGGTCGTTGGTCGCCACCTGGACCACGGTATAGGCGGGGTCGCCCTTGGTGAGGTGGCTCCAGACGAAGACCATCGCGGTACAGGGCGCAGCCCCCAGCAGTACCGCCCCGGCGAGGTAGTCGCGCGCCAGCTCCGGCGCGATCCACGGCTTGAAGATGAGATAAAAGAACAGCGCCGAAATGCCGTACATGGTGAAGGGCTTGATCAGCCAGTTGACCACCCAGGTGACATAGAGCCCCTTGGGGTTGCGCCCGACGTTGCGGATGCTCTCGAAGTCGACTTTCATCATCATCGGGTAGATCATCAGCCAGATCAGCACCGCGATCGGAATCGAGACCTGATCGTACTCGAAACGCCCGAGAAAGGCCGGAAAGCCGGGCAGATATTTCCCGATCAGCACCCCGGCGGCCATGCACAAAATCACCCACAGCGTCAAGTACTTTTCAAAAAAACCGATGGTCGCAGTCTGTTTTTCACTCATGATAAATTCTCCGGCAGTTTTTCCACAAAGGCTTTGATTTGGTCGCGCACCCGGCGGTAGCAGTCGAGCTTCGCCGCCTCGCCGTCGCACGCCGCCGCGAGGCGGGGCGGGTCGTCGAATCCGGCGTGGACCACTTTGGCCTCGCCGGGAAACCACGGGCAGTGCTCGTGAGCATGGCCGCAGACGGTGACCACGTAGTCAAACTCAATCCCGGCAAGCTCGTCGAGGAGTTTCGAGTGCTGGCCGGAGATATCCACCCCGGCCTCGGCCATCACCTTGACCGCGTATGGATTGAGTCCGTGCTTCTCGATCCCGGCGGAATAGGGCTCGAGGACGTCGCTTTTGAGCGCCCTCGCCCATCCCTCGGCCATCTGGCTCCGGCAGCTGTTGCCGGTGCATAGGAATAATATTTTCATCCTTGCGTTCCTTTCCCGTATAAGCATTTCCCGCTCAACTTATTTTTTGCGTATCCTGACCGTGGCCAGCGGCAAATGCAAAACCGCCTCGGTTCCCCCCGCCGGAACCGTCCGGCTCAGGATTCCGGTCCAGGCGCGTTTCAAATTGCGCTTCCCCTCATCCGAAAGCAGATGCGAATAATAAAAAAAAGGCGTCAGCCGCTCCGCCAGGCATTGCGGCGACTCCCGGAAAATCACTTCAAAAGGTGCAACCTCAATTTCCGGATCCAACCCGCTCTCTGCAAACGGCGCCTCCCCGATCGCGGCGAGGTCGGAGAATTCCCGGTTGCCGAGCGCGATCAATCGCTCCGGCGCGACCCCGTCGGCCAGCGCGGCCGCCAATTCGCGGCGGAGCGCGGCAAATTCCGGACTCCCCCCGCCGTCGCCCGGCACCACCGCCGCCAGCATCCCGCCGGGGCGCAAAATACGTCCGATCTCCGCCAGCACCGGCCCCACCGGTTCAAAAAGCATCAGCGCAAGATGGCACAGCACCGCGTCGACCGAACCATCCGGCAGCGACAGCCGTTCGGCGGATTCGTGGAGAAATGCGACATTGCCGCAGTCCCGGCACCGCGACCGGGCCAGCGCAAGTTCGGCCGCATTGAGGTCGACGCCGACCGCCCGGCCGCAAGCGCTGACCCGGCGGGCGATCAGCGCCGTCAGCGCCCCGCTGCCGCAAGCCAGGTCGAGCACGTTCATGCCCTCGCGCAAATCGGCCGCATCCGCCAGCACCTGATAACTGGAACGTCCGTCGGCGGAGCAACCGTGCGCGAGCACCGCTTCGGTGATGCCCGGCACCGCGTCATGCACCGCCATGATGAATTCGGTCGCCGGTGATCTTGATTCATTTTTTTTCATAATCGTCAACTCCGCTCCGCGGGAATGCTATCCCGCAAGGTTCAGGGTAATTGTCACCGTCATAAATAGGCCAATACCGAGGAAAACAAATCCGGTGATCCGCTGCGCCCAGACTTCAAAGGCGGCCAGCCGGTGATAGGCGCGGCCGACCCGGTTCGCGGCGAATGCCAGCAAAAAGGCGAAAAGCAGCACCGGCAGTCCGGTGGCGATCCCGAAAACCGCCGGCAGGACAAAATTCGACTCCATTTTGAGCGCCAGCGGCAGCAGGCTGCCGAAAAACAGCGCCGCCGAGGTCGGGCAAAAGCTCAGGGCGAATAGGGCGCCGAGCAAAAACGAGCCGAAGACGCCATACTTCTCCGCCCGCCGGTGCAATGCGTCACCCAGCCCGCCGACCAAGCCTGAATTGAACTTCAACAGCCCGAGGAGGACCATCGCCACCAAGATCAGCAAGGGTCCCATCAAAATATTCATATACTTCTGGAGCACATGCGAAAGGCCGGGCGCGGCGGCCAGCCCGCCGGCCAGCAGCATTCCGAGCGCGGCATAAGCGAGCGTCCGTCCGAGCGCATAAAGCAAGCCCGCGGCGAGCACCGCCCCGACTTTCCCGACCTGGCGGCCGACAAAGCTGATGGCGGCAATATTGGTCGCCAGCGGACAGGGGCTGATCGAAGTGAGAAACCCCAGCCACGCGGCGGCGGCCACGGCGGTGATCCACGCATTCACGGTTCAGTCTTTCCGCTTCATCATTTCGGCCGCGCCCTGCTGGAGGTAGGCGGCAAATTTCTCCGGCTCGCCGACCAGCGTCCAGACCTCATCGAATTTCTCGTATTTGCCGCCGTCGGCCATCACCACCGTCCGGGACGCAAGCTGGAAATCCCGGATAAAGTGTTCATTCGCCGGTTCGTCCACATTGACCGCACGGAAAACCACCCGGCCGCCGGCGATCTCCCGCGGAAATTTCTCCTCGATGGCCGCCTTGGCCAGCGCCTCAATCCGGTTGCAGGTCATGCAACGCTGGTTGCCGTGGAAATAGTAAACCGTCAGCACCCCGGCCGCGGCGGAACCGGACGGCGGCGACGAAACCGGAGCCCGGTCGCGCGCTTCCCGGACGATCGCCCAGGCCACGCTAGCCAGTACGAAAAGGAGCAGCAGCCAGGTCAGATACTTTTTGGTGCCGCCGGCTTTGCTTGCGGCGACCGCTGCCGGAACCGGATTGCCGCCGCCCGGCGCCAGCAATTCGGCGATCGCTTCCACCGCGAGGACTTTCCCCGAACCGACCACGACGCCGTCAATCGCCAGCGCCGGAGTGATCAGCACGCCGGCTTCGACGATGCGGTCGATTGCGGTCACTTTCTCGACTTCGCAATCGATGCCGAGAGTCCGAATCGCCGCCTCCACGTTGGCGGTCAATTGTTCGCATTTGGCGCAACCCGAGCCGTAAATTTGAATTTTCATCGTCATCACCCCGCATAGACAAAGTTGAGAAGCCAGCCGCACAAGGTAAAAAATACCAATAGATAAAT
>CAZRFG010000056.1:11606-13564 GCA_964599205.1 uncultured Victivallaceae bacterium | reverse complement strand
GATTTCGAGCCGGCAGGAGTCGGCAGTCAGCGGCAGATGATTGGGATTTCGCGGAACTCCGGGCTCAAGGTGAATGTGAAGCGGTTCGTCTGCCGGAATATTTTCGTAATCGTTGACGTCGCGGGCGGCGAAGCGGCGGATAATCCCGGCAAGAAGTTTCAGCGACCGCCGCGAGCCTTTGATGCAAATGTAATCTTTATCCACGATTTTGATTTGCAACTGCTCCGGAAATTCCGGGATTTTGTAACGAAAACATTTCGGCATGGCGATCATCCTTTCCGAATGCTTAAGAAACCAATTTTTTAACCCGGCCGGGTTCTCTTTATGTGCAAAGTCGCAGCATTGCCAGGATCGTGCCGCAGAGCATCGAGGTCAGCAGTCCGGTCAGCGCGGTCCAGCGCAATTCTTTGCGGATCAAGGCAAACACCAGACCAATCAGGGCCGGAATCGTCCAGATGCCGATGATTCCCCACGCATAGAGCCATTCGATCGCATAATTTCGCAAATCCCGTTGCCAGTACCAATGCCAGACGAGCTGGACGAGAACAGCGCCGCTGTAGCACAGCAGCAGCACAATCGCAACGCTCCGAAGTCGCCGGAAGCGGATTTTACCGCCGATTCCGATCGCGAGCAGCAATAGTCCGATGAAGGGCAAAGTCAGGATCAGTTCCATGTTCACTGCTCCAATTGATCGCCGTATCAACAGGTCGGCATCGTCATTTTCCAGGCATCGCTTTCGGCCTCCGGATCGAATTGAACTTTCTGCTTTACTTTAAGAGAGAATCGCTTTTTTTGCAACCGAATTTTTCGTGTTTGACATAAATTTACTTGATATTTTCAACTTGAAAGCGGGAAACGGGTTGCATTGCTCCGATTCAAGGTTTACGGTATCGATGTTTGAGGGAAACCAAGGGGGATCGGATGATAACTTTGGAGAAGTGGGAATACCGGGTTCTCGGTGTGCTGCTCTGCGGCGGGGGCTTCGCGATGTTCTGGTTTTTTCAGCTTTCCCCGTGGCTCCAATGCCGCGAGATTTTGAGCTCCTGGCGCGAAACTCCGGCGCTGATCCTCGCCAATCAATACGTCTCCGGCGATGGCGAGACCGCGTCTTTCAACGATATTGAATACGAATACCGTTTCGGCGCTCAGGCATACCGTTCCCGGGCGGCGGCGATTTGGCCGCATCGCATCGAAACGCACTTTGGCCTGAAACCTGGCTCAACGACGGTTTGCCGTGTCAATCCGGCCCGCCCGGCGGAGGCGGTGCTGGCGGCGGACTTTGCCTGGAATTGGGTGCCGATCACAGTTGCGGGGATGTTTTTGCTGGCGGGACTTTTCGCCGTGGCGGCTCCCGCTTTCGCCCCAAGCGGCCCCCCGGAGCCGATCTTTGCCGGTGACGGCAAGCTGCCGCCAGGGGTGCCGGAGGTGCTGCCGCTGCCGAAGTGTCCGGAAGGCTCGGCTTACCGTGTTTTTGAACTCTGTGTCCATGACTGGGGCCTGGAGTACCGGGTGCGGACGATGTATCGCGGAGTTGTCATCGTTTTCGCTCTGGCCGGCGCGGGACTTACTGTTTACGGGCTGACCGAACTCCGCTCCGGACGCTTTTTGATGCTGATTTCCGGGGCGGTGATGCTCGTGATCGGGATTAAGGCGAGGCGGCGTCTGCGCCGGGAACGCCCGCGTTTCGATCTCCTCTCGGGTTTTTACTGCAACGACTCCCGGTCGGCGGCGGCGGTGGCCGATCCGCGGGAACTCGTCGATTACACGCCGCTCCGGGAAGTGGTCGCGCTTCAACTCCTTGCCGCCGAAATCCGGCCCCCCGAACAGGGCGACGATAGCGAAAGCAGTGCCCAACCCTACACTTGTTACGAGCTCAATCTGGTCAGGCGCGACGGCAGCCGGACTCACGTCACCGCCCACCCGAACCGCAAAATCCTGATCGCCGACGCGCAGACGAT
>CAZRFG010000056.1:0-11506 GCA_964599205.1 uncultured Victivallaceae bacterium | reverse complement strand
CTCACGTCACCGCCCACCCGAACCGCAAAATCCTGATCGCCGACGCGCAGACGATTGCCGTCGCGCTGCGGGTGCCGATTATCGGGCGGATATAAATCGGGGGAATCGTTTTTTTGTTGTAAGTTTTCACGCATTGGACATAAACCACAGGAGGGCGTTTTCGATGAATACCGGTTGTCCGCATTGTCAGGAAGCTTTTCAGGTTGATCAACAGCATGTCGGAAAAACGACCACATGTCCGGGGTGCGGCAATGATTTTGTCATTGTCAACCCCAATTTGCAACCGTGCCCGGATTGCTTCGCAACCATTTCGAAGCGGGCGGAATCATGCCCCCGGTGCGGCGCGGTCTTGCAGGCGGCGGTCGCGGCCCGAGCCGCAAAAGGGAATAGTTTTTCCGGCGATGAAAAAATCCTTCAGGAATTCAACCCCAGCGCGATCAATTATCTGTGGGTGATTATTCTGGGGATCATCACCATTCCGATGGTGTTCGGTATCTTCATTTTGCTTTATGCCTATATCAACATCAAATATACCGCCTATCGCATCACCGACCGGAGGATTATTGCGTCAATCGGATTCCTGGCCAAAACCCAGCGGGAAATCTGGATTGAGGATATCCGCGGCGCGGTACTGATCCAATCCATTTTTCAGCGAATGGCGGGAATCGGCACGATCGAAATCGGCACTGCGGCAACCGCGGGAGTGGAAATGAAATTGGAAGGAATCAAAAACCCGCAGAAGATCGTTGACTTGATCAACAGCCAGCGGAAAAAGTAAAAACGGAAAAGAAGCAAGATGAAACTCATCGGCGATCCGGCCAAATGGCGCGAGAGTTACGCCCGGATCGGGCTGACGGCGACAGTGGTAATGCTGCTGCCGGCGCCGCTGCTCCTCGGCGATCCGACGGGGTGGATGCTCGTTTCGCTGCCGCCCTTGCTGCTGCCGCTCCTTTTCGGGCGTTGGCAGCATCGTGTGGTCGCGCTCACGCTGACTTTGGCGGTGGTGGCGGTGTGCATCGTCAGCACCCGGCAGGAAGCGAAAATCCGCGAGCGAATCCGGCGGATTCAAGCGATCAGCGCGGCGTACCGGAAATAACCTCATGCTTTGGCAACAACGCCGAGAGTGGGGCTCTCCGGCGTATCGGGAGCGCCGGCGAGGTCGCCCGAGAAGTCGATGCCGGTGAACCCGGCGGCGCGTAGGTCGGAGCGAAGCTCCTCGCGGCTGAAAACGTGCTCCCAGAGGTGGTAAAAGCGGGTTTGGGACGCGATCAGGACCGCGATCTGGCGGAGGAAGGTGGCGTCTTCGGGGTAACTTTGTTTGCGGGTGATGACGACGCACGGCTCGGGCGACCAGAAGCCGCCCGCCGGATTGCGCTCAATGCTCTCGCCGTCGCGGTATCCGGCGTAGGCGTGCGGCGTAAAAACGTCGAAGACGAAATACCCGCCCGGCTTCAGCGCCGCGTGAATTTTCCGCAGCAGCAACCGGCGCGAGGTCGTCGACAGCACGCCGAAGTCGCAGTAGATCAAAGTGACCACCGCCATGCCATCCGGAAACGCTGCCGCGAGGTAGTCGAAGCAGCGGTAGTCGATCTCGGGCGAGGAGTGCGCCTTGGCATAGGCGATCGAGCGCCGCGAATAATCGATGCCGGTCACCGCGAAGCCCTTTTGGTGAAACCGCGTGGTATAAAGCCCCGGCCCGCAGCCGAGGTCGAGAAGCGACTTTCCAGCCGGGTCCGGGATCAATCCGGCGATCCAGTCCGCCGAACGGCGGATAAAGTCGTGTTTGCGGCTGGCCCCCTCGAAATCCGGGTCGAGGTGGGCCTTGAGCATTTGGCTTGAAATATAGTCGTCGTCCCAAAACGGCGCCGGGCCGGGAGCGTAGAGCTCCGGCCGGGTCATCGTCTGCAGGACTTCTTTTTCCCGCTCCGGGAAAACGGGGTGAATGGTGGTATCGGACATCGTTTTTGTCGCCGGTGATATGGTTGAAAATTGCTTCAAAATATTCCTGTTCGGCGTACTTTGCAAGCGGCGAAGTAAAAAAACTTGTCCGTTTCACCTTACCTTACTCAAGATCGTAGAGGTCGTCGCCGTACTTTTCAAAATCGGTGATGTCGGGGCGGATGATGTACGAAATGCGGTTGTCCCGGATCGCACCGGTGCCGCCGACATACTGCCCCTTGACATAGGGCGAGAGCGCCGGGACCGAAATCGCCTGCGAGGTGCCGCCGGTGCGGCGGACCGACTCGACATGGCCGTCGACCCAGCCGACGTTGGTGGACTTGCCCTTTTGGTGGCGCATGTAAACCGTACCGACGCCGCTGGTGTAGGCGCCCTCGTGGTTGCGCCACGGGCCGAACATCATGATCGAACCGCGGACGCCGACATTGTCGTTGAACCAGTAGCCGGCTTCGCCGAACTGGATGGTTCGCGACGGGGACTTGACGCGGTTGACCCGCTTGGAGAGCGCGGTACTCATGAACTGGCCGTTGTGGGCGCTCCCGAGATAGGTGTTGTAGTTGAAGGAATAGAGATAATAGCCGTTCTCGATCGTCCCCTGATTGTTGCGCACCGGGCCGCTGGTCAGGAAGGGGCCGTCCTTGGGGCTCTCCTGCCAGGTCGGACAGAGCATCAGCTTCGACTTCGAGCGGTCCATCGCGGTCCCGACGTAGTCGTCGCACTGGGGAAAAATCAGTTCGGCGAACTGCGCCCGCCGCCCGGGGTGCTGCGGCGGCAGCGGGCTGTAGGCTCCGGTTCCGAGGGTGGTCGGGGCGAAAAAATCGTTGTAGTTGCCCTGATAGATGGTCATCGCCTGGCAGTACTGTTTCATGCCGTTGGCGCAGAAAGTCCGCTTGCCCTCCTCGCGGGCAATGGCGAGGGCGGGGAGGAGGAGCGCCGAAATCACCGCGATGATGGCGATCACCACCAGGAGTTCGATCAGGGTAAAGGTACGGCGGGATGGGGCGGGCGGGACGGAGACGACGGTGTTCATGTTCGGACTTCCTTCGGGTGGTGTGACGCGCACGTTCACCGGAAGGGTGTCGAAAGCAAAGCGGGAATTCATCTCCGCCGGAGCCTTTTGACGCGAAAACCTCCCGGTGTCCCGATTCCGCAAGGTCTGGCTGCCGGCCTGAGGCCGTACACAGTTACGCGATAGCTCCGGATTCCCACCGGGATTCATTGCCGCGGATTGCTCCGCACGAATCGTGACACTTATAAAATACCGCCGGAATTTAGTTTTCCAAGCCCATCTTTCGTTTTTTGAGGAAAATCGGGAACATCAAAGAAGTGCGACGAACGCGATCTTTCCGGTAACCAAACGATCCCTTTTTTGATCGCGGCGAAAGGTCAATCCTTTTCTTCGCCGCCGAAGATTTTGCGGGTTTCGCCGGTCAGGAGGACGTAGGGGTGGTTGTCGCCGAGAAGCTGGACGACGGTTCTCCGACTTTCCCGGCGTGGCAATTCGCCCTCGCCGGCTTGCATTGGTGCAGGAATCGCAGTATACTAACAGCATGGACCGAATCAACCAAAATCTTTTGTCGCCGCAGCCGCCGCAACTTGCCGATCCGGTGGTGTTCCTACCGCTCAAAGCGCCATCCGGAGTGGACCAGCAGCGATTGTTGCGCTGGCGGCCTTTTATCCGGCAGAGCGGCGATCATCGCCGGGCGCGCTGGTTCATCCGTGAGCGGCGGTCGCTCGATTACATGCTGATGTACATCGCCGCCGGCGAGGGCGTTTTCACCGTCGAAAATCAGCCCTATCTGGTCGGGCCCGGCTCAATTTTCTGGGTGCCCCCAAATCGGATTCACGATCTGCGGGCGACCACGCCGGAAATTCACCGGCTTTTTCTTCATTTCGATCTTCTGTACGATCCCGGGCGAAGCCACTGGAATCTGGAGTCGCGCCGGACCGACCTGACCGGACTGGAGCATTTTCTCCATCCACCGGTCGATGACCCCCTGATCGACAGCTGGTGCGGCCGGCTGGATCTCAAATGCAACCGCAGGGAATTCCATCAACTGCTGCGAATGATCTGCCATTGCCATGCGACCAGCGCCGACGCGGGACTGAAACTCAGCGGAATGATGCTCGAATTGCTGGCAATGATGATCGCAGGGGCGTCCGAAGAGAACGAACTGCCGGCAGTGTCGGCAAAAATGGCCGACGTCATCTTTTATCTCCAGTACAATTTGCGGGAAAATCTGCCGGTCCGGCAGCTGGCGCGAAAGTTCGGCCTGAGCGAATCGCATTTCCGCCGACAGTTTTTCGCCGCGTTCGGCCAATCACCGCGGGAGATGATCCAGACCTTTCGGATCAACAACGGCTGCGAATTCCTGACCCGTTCTTCATTGAATATTTCTGAAATCGCCGACGCGACCGGCTTCGGCAGCGTCTACAGTTTTTCGCGGGCGTTCCGGCGCGGCAAGGGGATGTCGCCAAGCGAATACCGGGCACGCTACAGTTGAGTGTTTCCCTGCGGCATTTTCGCCAATCCGACTATCCCGTCATTCACTTGCTCCAAGCATTTTCTTTTTTGCGCTTTACAACGGATTTTCTTGCTTCCTCAAACATCGAAAACACTCATAAAAGTCGTTTGGGTTAAAAAAATGAAATTCGCGCCAAAGCATTTCCGGCGCTTTTCCCCTATAATATCAGTAGTTGGTATCGAGAAGCACAACAACACCGGGGAAACCGTATCATGAAAAAGAATTTTACCTTAATCGAACTGTTGGTGGTGATCGCCATCATCGCCATTCTCGCCTCAATGCTGATGCCCGCGCTGGGCAAGGCCAGGAATCTGGCGCGGGAAACCGCCTGTGCCAACAATCAGCGGCAGATCGGCGGCTTTTTCTCCTTTTATCAGGGCGACAATCAGGATTTTTTTCCCTATGCCCGGTACTGGAATCGCGAGCCCGCGATGAGCGGAGAGAACCAATCTGTACGGACCCAATGGAATGAAGTGCTGAAAAAAATCTATGCGATGCCCGATGCCAATCACGTGTACAACGTTCACAAGAGTTTTGTCTGTCCGACTTCGCGGGCGACTTTGATCCGAGCCCAATACATCAGTTACGGTTACAATTACCAGAATATCGGCTCAAGTTACCGGCTGAATGGCATCGCGCTCTCCGCGACTAACGGCTATTTGAGCACTCCGGCGAAAATATCCGGGCTCAAACGCCCCTCTGACATTCTGCTGACTGCCGACACCATTGTGTGGAATGCCAGCGGAGCCGATCCCAATCGCGGATATGGGCTGGTCGATGATGTTCCGCTCAATATGAGCTCTACCAGCTATCAAGTCAATTCGCTCCACGACAATTACGCCAACGTGCTTTGGTGTGACGGGCACCTCCGCAAAATCAAAGGGCTGCAAGCCAATCCCAACGCGATCTACAACCTTGAAATCGGCAAAAACGGCCTGAGCGATAACAAGTGGAACCGCCGCTGAAAAGCAGCCTGACCAGAATACCGTAATGCCCGGACTCTATCGCCAAGCTCCGGATTCTTTTGAAATCGCATCTGATTACTTCAATTGACGGAGTTGCTCAAAAAATCGGCATCGGCCGCCGCCGGATTATCCGGCGACTTTCATTTTTCAGTTCGCGACTTTGGGCTCGACTTGGTTTGGCAGGGCGTTGTTGAAAACGACTTTGCCGTCCGGCGCGGTCTGGACGATGCGGCAGCCGATTTCGCCGGTGCGGTTGAATTCGAGCTCCCAGCGGGTGCCGCCGCGGTCGGTGAAGCGGACGCCGTCGGTGCGGTCGGTGCGGAAAAGTTCGGCATCGAACGCCTGCGCCCGGTCCGGCAGCGCCGCTTCGAGCACGGTCAGGAAACGGTTCGCGGTTTTGACCTCGGGATCGCTCACTTCGAGCCGCCATTTGCCGGTGACTTGGAACTGCTTGTCCCAATCCGGAGTCTCGGGATCGACCACCGGCCAGTTGCGGCCGGAGGCGAAGAACTCCTTGCCGGGGCCGCCGACAAGACTGTAACGCGCTTTCTCCGGCAGCATCGTCCGGACGAAGAGCCGGCCGCCGTTGTCCGCCTGCCACAAGTTCGGCCCGAGCTGTTTGGGCTCGTTCTGGAAGTGGAACAGAATTTCTTTCCGCTGCTCCGGCTTGACCGATTCCACCCGGTCGTAGATCACGAAACAATCGGGCTTGAGATAGACGAACTGGCGGATCACTTCGCGGCTCTTGACCTCGCTGTAGCTCTTGGTCGCATCGGCGGCGATGTAGATGAAATCGGGAGTGCTCTGCAAGGCCAGCGTTTTGGCTTCGAGCACCGAATTCTGGCCGCCGTGGTTGAAGTAGGTCTTGCCGTCCGGCTTGTAACTCCAGGCCAGCCAGAAGGCCGGCATCGCTTCTTCCGGCTGGTGGATCAGAATGGTGTTGTGGGCCACGCTCTGGGCGGCGAAGTTGTTGTGGTGCGCGGTTTCGCAACGGCTGCCGCCGTCGAGGGCGAGGAAGTCGCGTTTGTAGATTACGAAGCTCAACTCATCGTAATGCTGGTGCACCCGCTGGCTGGAACCGCCGCGGAAGGCGGCAAAGGTATCGTCCGGCCCGGTCCCCGAGCGCATCAGCAGCAATCCGAAGCTGGGGACGAAGAAATAACGCCCGGAATCGACCTTGGCGGGGTCGGCGGCGGCGATTTTCGCGGGGTCGAAGTCGGTGCAGAGGAAGGGGACGAAGTCATAGTGCCCGTTGAACTTGCGCTGCGCTTCGGGCAACCGGGCGAGCTGGGCGTAGGCAACCTCGGCTTTGGCCGGGAAGGGCTTGGCGTAGAAGTGGATCGCCTCGGCGAGATGGGTGTACATCATCTGGGTGGTGATCAGATTGTCGTAATGCAGCGCGTCGCCGATCCCGAAACTCTGGAACCAAGACTTATCCGGCAGGATTTTGATCGCCGACCAGTTGAACCAGTTGGCGTAGTCGGCCATCTGCGGCCAGCGCGGCGCAATGTCCTCGCCGTAAGCCGACTGCCAGGAGAAAAAGAAGAGATAGGTCGCGTTGGGATAGGCGCTAAAGCTGTAGTTGTTGGTCAATGCCACCAGCAAACCGGAGCCCGCCGAGACCGCTTCGCGGTGGTTGAGCATCTTGAAGAACAATGCAGCGCCGCGCTGGAGGAAGTCCGCCGCCCGGGCGTCGTCGATGCCGTCGCCGTAAGCCGCCACCCCGGCGAACCACAGGAGCGAACACGTCCCGTAGTTGCCGGAGTCATAGCCGCCGGTGGTGCGGCGGAACTTGTACTCGCCCTCGGGCTGCGCCTTGGCGACGTAGTCGAGCAACGGCTGCAGCAGTTCCCGGCGTTCGTCCGGGGTGAGGTCGTTGTAAATCCAGTCGTACGCGGCGAAAGCATTGGTCTCGACATGCGCTTCCCATGCGGTCCAGCGCTTGGCGGTCTCGGCGCACCAGGTCACCACTTTGCCGGCGAGCCGAAGATAGTTTTTGGCTTTTTCGAGGTCGCGCTTGTCGCCGTCGATGAGATAAAGCAGCGCCGCCGCCGCGGCCTGGTCGCCGCCGTTGTAGCGGAACAGCTGCTGGCCGAAGCGCGACGCCTTGTCGGCCTGAATGGTGCCGTCGGGAAGGCGCTTCATCAGTTTCTCGTTGAAGATCACCGGCCCGTCCGGCGGCAGCGCGTCGACCATTTTGCGCAATGCCCGGTACTCGGCCTGGCAGGGGCCTTTGGCGCGTTCGCGAACGGCAGGAAGGTCGGCGGAGGTCAGGAACAGCCGCGGGTGTTCCTTGCGGATCGCATCGAGCGGCTTGATCCCGGCCGGGAGCGCGTCCTCTTCGGCGGCGGCGGTGAAACTTGAGACGACCAGCACGGCGGCGGCGGCGAGACGGCGGAATGGTTTTAAATTCATAACTGATCCTTTTGCTTCAGGTTGTTTTCGTCAGGCGCGGCCGGTCCGGCAAATCGCAGGCCGGCGGTCGCGGTTCGTGAAAAATTTCGGTTTCAAAAAAGTCCGCCCGTTCGGCGGCGAACGACGACGGCAGCGGCGCCTGCGCCGGATCGTCGCTCCGGAGTTTGCCGCCGAGGAGAATGCTCCGCCGGGCGGCGTCGGGACGGTTTAACAAGCGTTCAAGTTCGAGAAACATGGTTTCGCCGACCTCCTGCCAGTCCACTCCGACGCTGGGAAACGGCGGCCAGTCGGGATTGAGGTTGCGCTTGCCGCCCACTCCCAGCACGGCGAAGTCGCGCTCGAAACACCGGCCGCATTCGCGCTGATAGTGGCGGCAGCGGATCACCAGATTGGAGTCCGAGGTAAAGAAGTACCCGGTATCGGCGGTGAATTCCGGCGGCAGGTCCGGGAGTTGATAAGTCCAGCATTCGCCGCCCGCCGCCAGCCATTTGGCGGCCATCGTCTCCGCCCGGCGGCGGTAGACCGGCGGTGCATTGGCGATGATCGCGAGTTTCCGCAAGCCGCGGCTGAGGAAAAAGGCTGTCGCCAGCTCCGCCATCTGGTTTTCGTCGAGGTTGACCAGCGAAATCCGGCCGCCGTAGGTATTGGCCATCAGCGTCGCCACGGCGGGGAAGTCGAGGTCAAAGGCGGCCATGCGGGCGTCGTATTCCATAAACAGCGCCGCGCCGCGGCAGTCGGCGGCGAGTTCCCGGAATTTGGCCTGATCGAGTTCGTCGTAGGCGAGCGGCCGGATCGCCACCTCGTATCCGGCGGCATTGGCGAGCTGCTGGAAACGGAGCAGCGCGACATAGGTGATGCTGGTGTATTTGCGGAGCACCTTGGGGGTGATCAGCGCCAGCAGCCGGCGCGGCGAATTGAAATCGGGAATTTCGGCGCGGACGACCACGAACCCTTTGCCGGGCCGGGAAGCGAGGAGACCGCTCCGGGCCAGCGCCTGCAAATGGCGGTGCACGGTGCTCGGCGGCAGCGCGAATTTCCGCGCCAGGCGCCGTACCGAGGGCACCGGTTCGCCCGGCGGATATTCGCCGGAAGCGATCCGCGCCAGCAGATATTCGGCCACGCGGCGATCGATTTTCATGACGGCTCCAGAGAAACGGGAATTGTTTGTCGTTTCTTATAGTATAACCGCCGGGACGGCAACCGACAACCGGGCGGGCGATTTTTGGCGCGACAAACTGTCCTGCTGTCTCATTTCGCCGGATTCAGCGCCTCGGCGGCGGTCCGGAGCGGAACCCGGATCGAGAGCGCGTTGAGGGCGATCAGGTGGATCATCCGGCTGACCGTGGTGCAGCAGTCGGAGAGGATCACCGGCCGGTACTTCGCCGCCGCTTCGGAGAGGGCGGTAAAAGTGACGCAGTTCTGGGTCATCATCCCGGCCAGCAGCAGCCGGTCGACCTTGAGCTGCCGCAGCGTCGCTTCGAGCGTGGTTTGATAAAAGCTGTCGGCGAAGTGCTTCTCCACCACCGGTGCGTCCGGCGCGGCGGCGCGGATGGCGGCGGTCAGCTCGGCGCCGGGCGAACCGGGGACGAAAAAGGGGGCCATGTCGCCGGCGGCGACGTGCCGGATGAAAATCACCGGCATTCCGAGCCGGCGGCAGTTCCGGATGGTTTCGACCAGCCGGGCCTGGCATTCTTCGGCTTCCCAAAGCGGGAATTTGCCGCCGGGGAAATAGTCGTTCTGAAGGTCGATCACCAGCAAAGCGGTTTGGGGGTTCATCGACGGGGCCTTTCTGCCGTGACGCGGCGAAAACGGGTTGCGGGAAAAATCATCGGGGATGGTGCGCCGGTTTTATTGCTCCAGCTGGCGCATGAAAGAGAGTTTGTCCCAGTAGCCGCGCTGGAGGACGATTTTGCCGTCGACGACGTGGAAGAAGCCGCAGCCGCGCAGGCCTTTGGGGTCGCGCCATTCGAGCATGCCCCATTCGCCGTCTTCGAAGATATTCTCGACCAGACAGACCATGTCGGCGGCGGCGAATTCGGCTTCGAACATCGCTTTGATCGCGGCTCTGCCGTGGACCGGGGAATTGGCGACCTGATGGTTGACGGCGTCATCGGCGTAAAGTTCGGACAAGCCGGCGGGGTCGGCGGCGTTGAACCGTGCGACGAATGTTTCGACGACTTCTCTCGGTCTCATGCTTTCTCCATCAAGATTGTATTTTGGTGACATTTCATTCTCTTCGGATCGGTGACTTGTGACAACTTTCAGATTTTTCGCCACGCCGTCCCCCGCCGAAAGTCCGGGTCAGCGGCCGGATTGGGGTCATCAGCCCGGGTTGGAGTTCCTTTCGGATTCCGATTGCCGCGGCAGAGCGAGCGTCATCCAGGTGATCTCCAACGCGACATCCGCTGCCGGCTGGGCCCCGTCACAGACGAAACCGTAGTGCTGATAAAACCGCAGCGCGGTGCGACTGCTGGGCACATGGAGCGTATCAACGTCTTTCTTCCGAGCCTCGGCGATCAGGAACCGGAGCAACGTTTGACCGATCTTTTGGCCGTGTCGTTCCGGCTGGACGAAAAAGTTGGAAACGCTCCACTTCGGCGCGTCCGGCGTACCGAAATCCGCCAGTGCGCCGGTGGCGACGATTTCGCCGGCGGAGGTGACGACATAAATCTCTTTCCAGGCCAGCTGTCCGGTGAGGATTTCGGCGGAAGAGTGCTCCTTGAACTTCTCCCGGATCGACGGCGAATGCTCCGGCATGGCGCGATCGAAATTAGCGGCGATCAGTTTGGCAACGGCGCTCATGTCAGCCGAGTTTGCCGGTCTGATGTCAATTGCTTGCGGCATTGAAAAATCTCCTTATCAACCGTACTATATCACATCGGGGTGACGGATGCAACTATTTTTTTGCCGCCGGATTGTCTTTTGCGCACCCGAGGGTATGGTATCGAAAAAGAGGTGCGAGATGAAATTTAAAATTACGAAGAAGGATCGGGCGGAGCTGTGCCGTCGGGCGCCGGAATTTGCGCCGGCGGTGGCGGCGGTTGAGCTGCAGGAGTTCGAATGTGACGGGAATTTATTTACCGCGCTGGTCTGGAGTGTGATTTCGCAGCAGTTGTCGGGGCGGGTGGCGCAAGTGATATGCGACCGGGTGGAGGCGCTGCTGGAGGAGGTGACACCGGAGAAGTTGCTGGCAACTGAGGTCGAATCGTTGCGCAAGTGCGGGCTGTCGGCGCGCAAGGTGGAGTATCTCCGGGGGGCGGCCGAGGCGGCATTGGCGGGAGCGGTGGATTTCGCGGGGGCGGCGAAGTTACCGGATGCGGAGTTGATTGGGGAATTGACCCGGCTGAGGGGGGTGGGGGTATGGACGGCGGAGATGCTGTTGATTTTTGCATTGGGGCGGCGGGATGTGTTGAGTTACAAGGATCTGGGGATACGGCGGGGAATGATGCGGTTGTATGGGCTGGAGGAGTTGGGTGAGGAGGCGTTTGAGATGCACCGGGAGCGGTATTCGCCGTACGGGACGCTGGCGTCGCTTTACCTCTGGCGTGCCGACGAATGGATTGCCGAAAAATAGAAAAAAGCGCGACGCGCCAACCCCGCCCCCCGTCGTACGGGGGCGCGGTCCAGCGGCGAAACGCTGGT
>CAZRFG010000055.1:0-13634 GCA_964599205.1 uncultured Victivallaceae bacterium | reverse complement strand
TGGTCGAAACGGGCTTGCGGGATTTTGGCCGCCTGATCGAGCCTGGTAAAATAGGGCTGCGTATTTTTCAGCCATTCCCGGAGTTTCGCGCGCGGCGGATTTCTGACCGGAAGCGTGGTGTCAAGGGGAAAGAACTCCTCCGGAAAGGTGGATTCAATGGCGAAGGCTTCGCGGTAAAGCGGTGCGGCATTCGGCGAGATCGCGGCATCCCGGCGGCGGAGATCCTGATAGTTCAGCGGCATCCCGGCCCGGCGCAAGTCGGCGAAGGTACGCTGCCAGTCGCGCGTGGCATCACGTTCGAGTTTGAGGAAGACCGCTTGGACCGTAACCGGCAGCAGCAGCGGCAGCAGTCCGGCGGCGGTTGCGAAAGCGGCGGCTTTGGCGCTTCGGTGCGGCAACATGCCGAAATCAATGATCCCGGCGAGGACTGCCCAGAGCGCCGGCAAGCCGAGCGTCAGTACCCGCGGCGCAATCCCCGGTTCCGGCAGCACCCGGCAAATTGCGAGCCCCGCGAGCGGCGGAATCAACAGTTGAACGATCAGTAGAAGCCGGATCGCGGCATTCCCGCGCCGCCAGTAGAAAAACGGCTTGAGGAAATAGGCGGGAATCCCCGCCGCATACCAGATGCGCTGTCGCCGCGAAAAGCCGAGTTCCTTTTGAAAATTCCAGTTGGCCAGCGTCAGCGGCAACCACGTCAAAAGGGCGATCCCGGCCGCGATGGACAGGAATTTCACTCGCACATCGGCGAACTCGTTGCCCGGGAAGTACCCGGAGAGCAGCATGGCGATGCCGATCCCGGCCACACTGCCGCACAGCCACAGCGAACGGGCCAGCGTCACGAGAATAAAACGATGGAACTTCTGCATCGGCATCCCCCCTTGATCAGTCATAGTCATTAGCGTACGATAGCGCCGGAACGTTTTTTTGCAAGCCTGCGATGCGGCATGATATGATCTGAAACGGAGAGACATCAGGCGGGCAGCGAAAAAAAAGCAATTTTTTATCTTATGCTACTTGATGTGTTATATTATGCAATATATGGTATTGTCAAAACCAAACCGGGAGATGATCACTTTGGATGTTCAACTCAAAAAAGGATTGCTTGACGTAGCGGTGCTGGGAGTGTTGCGGCAGCACGACTCGTATGGCTACGAGCTGCTGCGGGCGGTCGTCGAACATGTCGAGATTTCGGAATCGACGCTGTATCCGATTCTGAAGCGGCTGGAGGCGGCGGAACAGCTTTCGTGTTACACCGAGGAGCACCAGGGGAGACTCCGCAAATACTACCGGCTGACTGACAAGGGACGGCGGCGCATTGCCGAGTTCATCAATGACTGGGACGAGGTCCGGCGGATTTATGATTTTGTCAAAGGAGAAAGCGATGACGAATGAAGAGTTTCTGCGGCGTTTGACGAAACAGTTGAACGGCTTGCCGGAGGATGAGATCGAGCATGCGGTCTCGTTTTACCGGGAAATGATCCTGGACCGGATCGAAGAAGGCATGAGCGAGTCGGAGGCGGTCGCCTCGGTCGGCGAAGTCGAAGTCCTTGCCGAGTCCCTGGCCTATGCGGTGCCGCTGCTGAAACTCGCGGCGAACCAGCTCAAAAGAGAGTCGTCGCCGCAGCGCGGACGGTTGCTGATCGCGCTGGCGGCGCTGCTGCTGCCGGTGTTTGCGGTCGGGGTGGCGGCGGTGATTTTGCTGCTGGCTTTTCCCGGACTGGCGGTTTTGCGGTCCGGGGCCGACGGGATTCACCTGCTGGCACACGCGTTGCTTGACGCCGATTCGGTGCGCGAAAGCTGGCGGATGCTGGCGCTGGGAAGCGGCAAGCTCGCGGTCGGCGGCGGCTTGCTGCTGCTGCTGAGCTCTCTGGTGATCGGCGGCGGTCGCAAGCTCGGCGGCATGGTGCAAACGCTCAACGTGGCGTTGAAGACGGTTTTGTTCCGGCTGGTGCTCAAACGTGATTTTGCCAAAATTGAGGAGGGGACGCGATGAAGAGACTGTTTTGGTTCGGGATCGGTCTGATCGGCGTCGGCATTGTGCTGCAGGCGGCGGGCAACCGGATGCCGGAAGAGCGCCGGGAATCCTGTCGGCAAACCGAAAGCGGGGTCTTTCAGGCCATCCGAATTACCGACGCCAGCGTGGATGTCTATACTCTGCCGGACAGGGAAACTCAACTTAAGCTCGAATACGGGGGCGCTTCCTGCGGTTGCCGGTACCGGATCAGCCGGGATCGCGGGGTGCTCGAGGTTCGCGGCGTCAGCCGGCCCTTCTGTCCGTGCCAGGACAACCGGATCCGGCTGGGGCTGCCGAAAGATTTTACCGGAGAGCTGACCCTGACCAGCCGGAAGGAGCTCAAAAGCTCGGTTGATTTCGCCGGTGTATTGGGGACGCTGAAAGCCAGTGCGCCGGGTGGCACGTTGTGGCTCAAGGACTGCCGGGTGCGGAAACTCAATCTCGCCATGCCGAACGGCACCGTGGTCGGCAGCGTCGGCAGGATGCCGGCCTTGCCGCTCGGCAAATATGTTCGCGGCGTTTGCAGCATCAAGTATCAAAACGAAGGTTGGGAGTTCGCCGTCAGTGTGGTACCGGCGGGGTATCTCGACTTGACCTTTGCCGATTGCCGGTGAACATGACCGGCGAAGCGGTTACGTCCGCTTTTTGTCGAGCGCGTGGGGGGAGTCGCCCCATTCGCCGTAGCCGATTTTTTCGCCGATCGATGCGATCGCGCGCTCCAGTTTGGCGCGGGTCTCGCGGGCGTTTTCGTCGAGGCCGGGCTTGTTGGCGTAGAGTTCGTAGTCGGCGCGGTTGGCGGTCGGGCTCATGTTGGGCATGATCACATTGGCCCCGGAGAGCAGGCCCTGTTCGCGGCCGTCGGGGGCGAGCGCCTGCAGCGCGGTGGTCGAGGCGATGTTGACGTCGCGCAGCACCAGTCGCGTCACCGCGATCATTTTGCGCGCGGTCAGCAGCGCTTTGGCCGGATCGAAGCGGCCCGCCAGGCGGCGGCCCATCGGCGTTTTGGGATGCGGAATGTAGGGGCCGAGGCCGATCATATCGACATCGTGGTGGCGGAAAAAGAACACGTCGTCGGCCAGATCGCCGGCATCCTGGCCGGGCAGCCCGGTCATCACCCCGGTGCCGACCTGATAACCGATCTCGGAGAGATATTCCAGACACTGTTCGCGGCGGGCGAAAAGATGGTCGGCAGGGTGCATTTTGGCATAAAGTTCGGGATTGGACGACTCGATCCGGAGCAAATAGCGGTGGGCTCCCGCCTCGAACCAGCGACGGTAGGTCGCCGCCGTCTGTTCGCCGAGCGAGAGGGTGATGCCGAGTTTTCCCGCCGAAAGTTGCTTGATTTCCCCGATCAGTTCGGCGATCCACTCGATCCACGCGCCGTCGCAGCGTTCCCCCGCCTGGAGCACCACCGAGCCGTAGTTGCATTCGAGCGCGAATCCGGCCGCGGAAAGAACCTCTTCGCGGGTCATGGTGTAGCGGTGCAATACCCGGTTGCTGCCGCGAATGCCGCAGTAGTGGCAATTTTTGGCGCAGACGTTGGAGATTTCAATCAGGCCGCGCAAGCGGACGATGTTGCCGACGTAGCGGAGTTTCATTTTGTAGGCGGCGTCAAACAGTGCGGCGAGCTCCTCCGGGTCGTCGGTGTCGAGCAAGGTCACCAGATTGCCCCGGTCGGGGCGGCAGCCCTGAAGCGTCGCTTCGAGTAGATCAATGTAGTGTGGTCTCGGCAAAATTCCGGCTCCTCCCGGGCGGCGTCTCTTTCCGGCTTTCCGCCCCGCCGGAGCGGGATATCTTCGGAAAACCCGCCGAAATCATTGCCCGTGATTTGTAAAAGTGCTTATCAGTCGTTATAATATCCCGGATTCTTACGGAATTTCAAGATGCAAAAGCGAAAAGTACGCAATATTCTATTATCCGCGGCGGTCGCCGGACTGGTGCTGCCGCCTTTTTTCTGCTGGCTGGTGCTCGCCACCGGCTGGCCGCTCGGCGGCCGGCGCGGTGAGTGGGAGTGGCTGCGAATCGAAGTTGCCTCGGGGCGGCTGGAGCACTACCTCATCGCCCTCGCGGCTTTTGCGGCGGCGGCGCTCTTGGCGTGGCGGCTCGATACGACTCCGGATTGGCGTCGGGGCGGGCGGCTCCTCGGCCTCCTCGCGGCGCTCGCCGGTTGCTCGTTCGTCGCCGACCTTGCGCTGCTCAACAACGGCCGCGCCGGGGTGACCGAGAGCGCGGTGGCGATCCTCAATCCCTTCGCCACCGGCTATCTCGAAATGGCGCTGACCGCGGAAAAGCCGGGGGATCTCTCGACCAACTTCAAGCGCCGGGTATTGACCCCGGCCCCGGGTGAAATTCCGCTTCACCGCCACGTCCACCCGCCGGGCAACGTCCTCCTCGCCGCCGCCGTGCTCAACGGGATGCCCGCGGGACTCGGCGCCGCACTGCTGCCTGCCGCCGCCGCCGATTTGCGCGAACTCGCGGCGGAAAAAGTCTTTCTGCCGCCGATGGATCGACCCGAGGCGCAGCGCGCCGCGCTCAACCTAGCGGTTCTCTTCATCGCCGCGCTGACCGCCGGAAAAGTGCTGATCCTCGCCGCGCTGGTCCGGCTCCGGGTCAAAATGCCGGGTCTCGCGGCGCTCTTCGTCCTCTTCGGCTCCGGGGCGGCGCTGCTGTTCCTCGGCCATTACGATGTTTTTTACTTCTTTTTGACCGCGCTCGGGGTATTTTCCGCGGTTTCGGCATTGCGGAGCGGCAAGCCGGTTTGGGCGCTGGCGACCGGGCTGGCACTCGGGGTGCTCGCCACTTTTTCGCTCGGGGCGGGGGCGGTGATTCTGCTGGCGGCGATCGTATTCGGATGTTCGCCGTCGCGGCGGCGGCTCCTGCCGTGGTTCGGGGCGGGGGGACTGGCGGTGCTGGCGACCTTCACCCTCGCCGGGGTGCCGCTCCTGTCGGCGGCGCTTCAGTGCTGGGAAAATCACCGCGCCTTCTGCGCCGTCGCCGGCAGGAGCTACTGGCCGTGGGTCGGGTTCAACGCCTTTGACGCGCTGCTTTTCGGCGGGGTGCTGACTTCGCTTGCGATCTTCGGCGTTTTCGGCTTGTCGCGCCTTCATCCCGCTTATCCGGCGCTGCCGGCGGCGGCGCTGGTCTGGCTCTTCCTGGTCTTTTCCGGCAGCGCGCGCGGCGAATTCGGGCGGCTGGTCGCGCTTTATACGCCGGTGCTGCTGGCCGGCGGGGGGTATCTTCTCGGGCGGTACGGCAGTGGGTTTTATCGGCTTTTTTTGCCTGTAATTTTCTTTGCTTTCTTGCAAATCATGCTCTTGCGTGATACTTTAAAACTTATCTTGATCGAATAAACGCAACTCCTTTCGCGTAAATGCGATTAGGCTGAAAAACAGGATTATCAAACCCCTCGCGGGGATAGCGGGAACCACATTTATGCAACAAGTCAATGTCGGCCTCATCGGGGTCAGCGGTTATGGCGCCGCCCATCTGGAAGGGTGGCTCAGTCAAGTCAAAGCGGGCCGGGCGAAACTCGCCGCCGCGGTGGTGATCAACCCGGAAGAAGTGCCGGATACCTTGAAGCAGCTCGCCGAACTCGGCTGCCGGGTGTTTCCCGACAGCGCCTCGATGTACCGCGAGATGGGCGACACCCTCGACCTGATTTCGATCCCGACCGGGATCGGCTCCCACGAACCCTTGACCGTCGAAGCGCTGAAGCAGGGCTGCAACGTGCTGGTGGAGAAGCCCGCCGCCCCCAATACCGATGCCATCGACCGCATGATCGCCGCCGAAAAGGCCGCCGCGCCGCTCTTTGTGGCGGTCGGCTTCCAGCATATTTACAGTCTCGAAATTCAGGCCATGAAGCGGCTTTTGCTTTCCGGCGCGCTCGGCAAAATCGAGCGGATCGGGGTGATCGGCCTCGCCGCCCGCGGCGACGCCTATTACCAGCGCAACCGCTGGGCCGGGAAACTCCGCGACGGGGCGGGGACCGAAGTCTTTGACTCGCCGGTCAACAACGCCTTTGCCCACTACCTCAACATCGCCTTGTTCTTCGGCGGCGACGAGTTCGCCCGGATGGCCGAGGTCACCGACTGCAACGCCCGGCTCTACCGCGCCCGCGACATCGAGAGCTTCGACAGCTGCGACTTTGAATTGGTCACCTCGGCCGGGATTCCGATCCGGGGCGCTTTCTCCCACACCGTCGATCAGCCGACCACCCAGACCATCCGGGTGCTCGGCGAAAAAGGGATGATCGAGTGGGATATCGAGGGCTCCTGGCGTCACTACGACGCGGCGGGGCAATTGGTCGCCGGGCATCCGCTATCGACGCCGTTCGGCAAGCTCTTCTCCGACATGGTCGACCGCGTCAACGGCCTCGAGACCACGGTCTGCACGCTGCCGATGGCCCGCGCCCACACCGGTTGCATCACTGAATTCCATCGCCGGTTTCCGATCGAAACGCTGGAGAAGAGCCGTTTTTACCGCCGCGAAAGCGACGGCACGCTGGTGGTGCCGGAATTCGAAACCGGCTTCCGCCGCAATTTTGAAGAGTGGACCAAGCGGCCGATGCGGAGCAAATGAAACCGGACACACCCACTACGTCGGGCTTGGAAGCGGCGCAAGAGTACGAGATCTTCGACGCCCACATCCATCCCTTTAACGACCCCGCCGACAACTTCGCCTGGTACGGCGCGCCGGTGACCCGTGATGAATTTTTCGCCGAACTCCGCCGCGCCGGGATCAGCCGCTCGGCGGGAGACGTGATCCGTCGCGGCGACGGTTCGAGTTTCGACCCGGTCCGCGCCGCCAATGCCGAGTCGCTGGCGGTCGAGGGCGAGGGATTTCTCCCGGGCATCCAGATTCACCCCGCATTTCCGCGCGAGTCCTGCGCCGAAGTCGAGGCCGCCCATCGCCGCGGCGTCCGGCTGATCGGCGAACTGGTGCCCTATCTCACCGGCTGGACGAGCTATGCCGATCCCGGCTGCCGTGACGCTTTCGCGCTGGCCGAAGAATTCGGCATGGTGCTGAGTATCCACCCCACCACCATCGACGACATGGCGGCGGTGTTGAAAACTTTTCCGAAACTCCAGGTGCTCATCGCCCATCCCGGCGACCGCGACGACTATTTTGCCAAACTGGAACTGCTTGAGACCTTCTCCAACGCGTATTTGGACCTCTCCGGCACCGGCCTCTTCCGCTACAACATGCTCCGCTACGGGATCGACCGGGCGGGGCGCGAGCGCTTCCTTTTCGGCAGCGATTTCCCCATCTGCAACGCGGCGATGAACGTCGGCGCCGTACTCAGTGAAAAACTCAGCGAGGCCGAACGGGTCGCCGTTTTCTCCGGCAACTTCCGGCGGCTTTTTAAACTTTAACGAGGTTCATCATGTTTCAATTCATCGCTTCAAGCACGCTTGACAGCCTGATCCCGCACCCCTTCGCGGTGACGCCGGTCAAAGGCGGCGGCAAGTTGGCGGTCGCCCAACTCCGGACGCTGTCGCTTGCCGCCAAATTCGCTTTCCTCAAACCGCATTTCGCCGAATTGGCAAGCTATGTCAGACTGCCGCTCAAAAAGGTCGCGTCGGCGGGCGACATCGCTTTTGTCGTTGACAAGGCCCTCGCGCCGGAGGCTTACCGCCTTGGGGTCGGCGAAGCCGGAATTGAAGTTGCCGCCGCCGATGCCGCCGGGGCCTTTTACGGCTTCTCGGCGCTGAGCCAGATGCTTAACGCCGCAATGGCCGGCGACGCCGAGCCGATGGTGCTCGACTGCGGCACGGTCGAGGATCACCCCCGTTTCGGCTACCGCGGCTTCATGCTCGACTCCGCCCGCCACTTCCAGAGCGTGGCGGCGATCAAGCGTCTCCTCCGGCTGATGGCCCACTACCGGCTCAACGTTTTCCACTGGCATCTGACCGACAATCAGAGCTACCGCGCGCCCAGCGCCGGAGCGCCCGAGCTCAACACCTTCGCCACCCTCGAGGCCGGCAACTACTCAGCCGCCGACATCGCCGACATCGTCGCCTATGCCAAAAGCCTGTTTATCGAAGTGGTTCCCGAGCTCGACATGCCGGGCCACTCCTCGGGGCTGCTCGCACTTCATCCCGAACTCGCCTGTCCGGGGGCCAAAGCGCCGGCCCGGGAATACTGCCTTGGCTCCAAGGAGACCCGCGCTTTCCTCAAAAAACGGATTGAGGAATTCGTCGCGCTGTTTCCCGCGAGCCGCTATATCCACCTCGGGGGCGACGAGGCGGCCACCGCCAACTGGGATCAGTGCCCCCGCTGCCGGGCCGCGCTGAAGAAGCTCAAGGCCAATTCCATCCGCGACCTCGAAGCCGAATTCATGGCCGAGATGTGCAACTTCGTCACCTCGCTCGGGCGCACTCCGATGACCTGGTGCACCTCTTCGCTTTTCCCGACCGGAACGTTGGTCCAGGCCTGGCAGACGATCGAGGATTCGCTCCACTCCTTTGCCGCCGGCAATCCGATGGTCTACTCGATCCACCGCAATTTCTATTTCGACTACCAGCAGAACGCCGACGAACCGCACTGGGACTGGATGATCAACCTGAGCGAAGAGGATGTCTACGACTCCGCCCCCTTCGACGGCTGGACCGGTGCCAAGCCCGGCCAGTTCGCCGGGGTCGAGGCCTGCCTCTGGACCGAACGCATCCCGGAACGGCGGCTGATGCAGAAAATCGTGCCCCGCCTCGCCGCCTTCGCCGAATGCGCGTGGTCGATGCCGTGGCACAAGAATCACACCGGATTCCTCGCCCGCAAACGCCGCCTCGCCGACGCGGTCGCCGACGGCTTCTTCCAGTCCTGAGACCAGGCGGACGGGGGGCTTGGAGAATTCGGGGGGCGATCTCCCGTTTTCGGCTTGGCCCCCGGCAACCCGGCTTTGGCGCCGGTCTCTCGCGGCAGCGGGGCGTTGAGCCGTTTTTCGGGGCCGGTGCTTGCTTTTTCGCCTGAGCCGTGATATATTTTCAGGTTCGAAAAACTAATGATTGAGGATGGCGGCATCGGCGGGTCCGGAGTCGTGAAATCAAATGGAATCCGGTGATCACCATGAAGGACAATGAGCACAGTTTCAAACTTCTGCTGCTTCTCAGCATCATACTGGTGCTCGGCTTCTCGGTGACCAGCTGGATCAGCTACCGGGTGTCGCATCAGGCCTTGCGCCGCCAGATTATCGAAAATGAACTGCCGCTGACCAGCGACAACATCTATTCGGAAATCCAGCGCGATCTGCTCCCGCCGGTCTTCATCTCCTCGCTGATGGCCAATGACTCCTTTCTCCGCAACTGGGTCATCGCCGGCGAAAAAAATCCGGAGCCGTTGATCCAGTTCCTCGCCGAAACCCAGCGCAAGTACAACACTTTCACCAGTTTCTTCGTCTCCGAACGCACCCGGCAGTATTATCAGTCAAAGGGCGTGCTGAAGACGGTCACCGACGACAATCTCCAGGATCACTGGTATTTCCGCGTCCGCCAGATGAAGACCGATCACGAGATCAACATCGATCCCGACCAGGCCAACGCCTACACCATGACCATTTTCGTCAACAACCGGGTTTACGACTTTGACGGCAAGTATATCGGCGCGACCGGCGTCGGGCTCAAAGTGAGCGACGTCAAGTCGATCATCGAGAACTACCACAAGAAATTCAACCGGATCATCCATTTCATTTCACGCGACGGCAGTGTCATTCTCGCCACCGACGGCAATACCGGCCGCAATATCAAGGACATTCCCGGCCTGGGAACGGTCGCGCCGAAGATTCTCGGCAACCGCGGCGACAGCTTTGAGTACGAGCTTGACGGCAAGACCTTTTACGTCAAAACCCGTTTCATTCCGGAGCTCAACTGGACGCTCCTGGTGAGCAAAACCGACGAGCACGCGCTGCGTGATGTTTTCCGTTCGATGCTGCTCAATTTGGCTTTGTGCGGGCTGGTGACGCTGATCGTCATCGGCTTGATCTACCTCATCGTCAAATCCTACCGCCGCAAACTCAAGGCGATGCTCTCGGTCGAACTCGCGCTGCAGGACCGCAACCACGAACAGCAGGCCGAACTCGACAAACAGCACCGGCAGCTGATCGAGCAAAATGCCCGGCTGATCCAGATCAATGCGTCCAAGGACAAGCTTTTCTCGATCATCGCCCACGACTTGCGTTCGCCGCTCGGCAACCTGACCCAGCTGGCGATGCTGGCCGACGAGAGTTTGAAGGCGGACCGCAAAGCGGAGGCCGGGGAATTCCTGGAGCACCAGAAGGAGCTTGCCGATTCCACCTTGAAGCTGCTCGACCATCTTTTTGACTGGGCGCGGAGCCAGATGTCGGAAGTCACCTGCAACGCGACGCGATTTGAACTCCTCGATTGTCTCCGCGAAGGAGTGACCGCGGTCGAGTTGCCGGCGGCCAGGAAAAAATTGTCCATCGAGCTCGAATGCGCTCCCGGCATGATGGTCGACGCCGACCGCAACATGGTGATGACGGTGGTCCGGAATTTGGTTTCCAACGCGATCAAGTTCACCCCTGAGGCCGGCCGGGTGGAAATTTCGGTGCAAGCGACCGGCGACACGGTGACGGTGGCGGTCAAGGACTCCGGCGTCGGTATCGCGCCGGAACGGATCGGGTCGCTCTTCGACTTTGTCCACAACAAAAGCACCGCGGGCACCGGCGGCGAAGAGGGCTCCGGCCTCGGCCTCTCGCTCTGCCGCGAACTCGTCCACCGCAACGGCGGCGAAATCGCAGTCGAAAGCAAACCCGGCCACGGCAGCACCTTCCGCTTCACCTTGCGCAAGGCTAACTGATTGTTTTCTCTATTCGACGAGGATTACCCCGGCGGGAATTATTCCGAGTCAACCATATTTTCTGCCTCGCCGGCCTGTTTTCTTCTTTCTTTGCCGATGATCCACAGATATAAATCAAAGGTATGACAGTTGGCTTTGATTTTATATTTCGATTTAAACCCGTTAAGCGCTTCCACAAAAGTCTTATATTTTCTCAGATCTTGCCGCCGAAATTTTATAGGTTTATCTTCCCATAAAAGTTCGTCCACCAACGTGTCATAAATCGGATATGCTTCCGGATTTGAAAGATGACAATATTTGGTAGCGAAACTATATATGTCCAATTTTTTCCGATCCGACGAATAGCATTTTCTGATTTTCTCTACGGCTTCAATATCGCCATTGCATATCAACTCATCAATATTCCCCTTTGTTCCCAGCAGGGCGAGTCCCTCAACTACCGGCTTGATGTTAAAAATTCGCGTGCTGTACAACGAATTCAGCGCACTCACTTTTACCGCGATCTTACCGATATCGTCATTCCGGGGCCATTTCTTGAACAATGCGAGCAATGCATCCGCTTCCTTTTTGTAATGACCGTACTCAGGGTGTGAATCCGTCCAGAAGGTCCGCATGACTTCTTTGAGATCAGTTTGCGAATATCCCTGCGACTGGACCGATTGCTTCTCGTTGTCGTTCATTTTTGCCTCGCTTGGACGTGTTCGGACTTTTGTTTAAAATATCTCGGGACAATGATAACGATACTGCCGCAAACGGCAAAATCAAATCATGCAGCCTTTTTTTGATTCAGCCGGGTTCCTTCGCGTCCGTATTCTTTTCTCAGCCGATCGGGGCCGCCGGCGGGAGGATGATGTCCCGGTAGGTTTTGCCCGCCGGGATCATCGGCAGCACGTGGTCGCGGTACTCGGTGTGGCAGTCGAGCAGAAACGGGCCGGGGTTGTTCAACATTTCCTCCACCGCCGCATCCAGTTCCTCCGGCGAGTCAACGTCCCGCGCCGGGATCCGGTACGCCCGGGCGAGGTCCGCGAAGCCGGGGAGCGACCGGTCGCCGCACCGCAGGTCGGTGTTGCCGCGGCGGCCGCGATAAAAAAGGTCCTCGATCTGCGCCACCATCCCCAGGTGGCGATTGTTGAGGATCACCATTTTGACCCCGATTCCCTCCGCCGCGATGGTGCCGAGCTCCTGGACATTCATCTGGAACGAGCCGTCGCCGTCGATGTTGATCACGCACCGGTCCGGCCGCGCCAGCTTCGCCCCCATCGCCGCCGGCAAGCCGAATCCCATCGAGCCGAGCCCGCCCGAAGTCAGCAGCTGCCGGGGATGGCGATAGGTGTAAAACTGCGCCGCCCACATCTGGTGCTGCCCCACCCCGGGGACGATGATCGCTTCGCCGCCGCTGTGGCGGTCGAGCGCGGCGATCACCTGCTGCGGCAGCAATTTCCCCGGAGCCGGGCGCCAGGACAAGGGATGCGCCGCCTGCCAGGCGGCGATTTGCGCCAGCCATTCGCGCCGCTCCCGGTATTCGAGATGCCGATTGAGCTGATTCAACACAGTCGCGAGGTCGGCGTGACAGCTCAGATCGGCGCGGACGATTTTGTTGATTTCGGAGTCGTCGATGTCGATGTGGACGATGAACGCCTTTTCGGCGAAGCGGCGGCTGTCGCCGGTCGAGCGGTCGGAGAAACGGGCTCCGAACACCAGCAGGAGATCGCACTCGTTGACCGCGCAGTTGGCCGGGAAACTGCCGTGCATGCCGAAGAATTTGAGCGCCAAAGGATGATTTTCCGGGAACGCCCCGATCCCCATCAGCGAAGTCGCCACCGGGATATGGTTGCCCTCGGCGAAACGGCGGAGTCCGGCGGCGGCATTGCCCGCGATCACGCCGCCGCCCGCGTAGATGCAGGGCCGCCGGGAGGACTGGATCAAATCGAGCAACCGCCGGAGCGTCGCTTCGGAAATGCCCGCCGGGGCGGCACGGCGCACCGGCTCCGGACTCCGGGGGCGGGTCGGGAACTGTTTCTGGATATCCTTGGGGAAATCGATCAGCACCGGGCCGGGCCGCCCGGCTTGGGCGAGGGCGAAGGCTTCGCGGATCACCGCATCGATTTCGTTGACGTCGGTGATGAGGAAGCTGTGCTTGACCACCGCGCGGGTCATGCCGATGATGTCGACTTCCTGAAAGGCGTTGGTGCCGATCTGGTGGAGATCGACCTGGCCGGTGATGAACACCACCGGGACGGAATCCATGAAGGCGTCGGCGAGTCCGGGGAGGATATTGGTTGCGCCGGGCCCGCTGGTGGCCATGCAGACCCCGACTTTGCCGGTGGCGCGGGCGTAACCGTCGGCGGCGAAAGCGCCGCCCTGTTCGTGGCGCGGGAGCACCACCCGGATGGAGGAGTCGGCGAGCGCCTGGTGGAATTCCACCGCGGCGGCGCCGGGGTAGGAGAAACAGAGTTCGACGCCGAGCGCCTCCAGCGTGCGGATGGCGGTGCGGGCCCCGTTGGCGGGCGCGGCGCTTTCAGCAATATCAATTATATCGGCAGATGCGGAATTGATCATAAAGAACATCACTTTCGATGGCAAAGACACGGGAATGACGGAATTCTTCATTTGCCGGCGGGAAGCGTGATCAAGCGGTGGCACCGGCAATCCCGGCGAAGAATCAAGCGGCGCAATTGCAGCAAAGCGCGCCCAAGCCCCCCGTTCGCACTACCGGGAAGGAGATGCGAACGGGCAGCTAACTACGACCTTGGCGGTCTGGAAAGTCAAGCCGGAACAACGTTCTTTCATGATATTATTACCATAGCACGCC
>CAZRFG010000054.1:0-13853 GCA_964599205.1 uncultured Victivallaceae bacterium | reverse complement strand
CCCTCCTGCTCCTGGGTCTCCACCGAGTCGATGCTCCCCGACCAGCAGGCCGCGATGGAGAAATCGCTCGGCTTCGCCTCCCATATCGACGCCGGCGTGAGTCTGATCTGGGCCGCCGGACAACTGGAGTCGGAACTGACCATCTCCCCCGCCCAGGCGGTGATCGACAATGAAATCATCGGCTACGTCCGGCGGCTCAATCGCGGCGTCGAGGTGAATCGCGACACGCTGGCGCTCGACCTCATCCGTGAAGTCGGCATCAGCGGCAGTTTCCTCGAAACCGACCATACCTTTGAAAACTTCCGGAGCGAACTCTGGGAGCCGCGCCTGAGCTGCCGGATCAAGCGTCAGAACTGGCGCGAGGCGGGCGGCCTCGACCTCGGCCAAGCCGCCGAACGCGAAGCGGCCGCCAGGATCGCCGCCCATCCCGGCTACCGCGACGAATGCGCCGGGCTCCGGCGTGAGATCGAACAAGCGATGGGAAAGTGATCGTGGTTGCATTTCCGGTTTCGAATGCTATCTTTTTGGGTCGCCAAAAAAGAGAAAGGCAGTCGGAATCATGGAAAAGAAAACCGTCGTCATTTCGCTCCTGGTCAGTCTGATCGTTTCGCTGGTCATCAATCTGGTTTATCTGTACGGTTCAACCGTCATCCGCCGCGGTCCGGAAACGGCGGCCGCCTCACCGCGGCCTTCCGGCTCCGGCGGCGCGGCGCGCCAGGCGCAACCGCCCTCCCCGGAAGTGCTGGCGCTCTATCAGGAACGGGCCAAAGTTTTGCAGCAGAAATTCGCCGAGATCGAGGCGAGTTACAAGGCCGGCGTGGTGCCGCTGGCCGCCCTGCTCAAAACCAGCATCCAGCGCGACGAAGCGCAGCTTGCGGCCTGGCGGCGCGAGCTTAACTTGAGCACCCGCGGCGGCCTCGGTGGCCCGACCGAGGCGGCGATCCGGGTCAAAGCGCTGTCGACCCTGATCGATGAACTGGAAAAACAACAGAAGTCGAGCGCGGTCACTTTGGCCGATCTCCTCGACGCCCGGGCCGAACTGGTTCAGGCCAAAATCCGGCTGGCCGAAGTCGCGGCCCGGCTCCGCGACAACCGGAACTGGACCCAAGCCGCCGGCGCGTTGCAGGAAAAAACCTATCCGCTTCAGGAAGAAGCGCTCAAGTCACTTCTGGTGGCCGAGGAAATGGGTTCGCCCGCCGCTCCGTTCTAATGATCAGTCATCGATCAAGACGCTTGAAGTTTTTGCGATGGATTTCGGTTGTAAACCGCAGGCCGATACAGCGTATCGGACGAGGATTTACGACAAAAATCGGCTCGAAAGAACAAGCTTTGATCGATCAATGTGAGCGAATCAGTAAAAAAGCAAAACGGCCGGAGGAAAGCATTTCCCCCGGCCGGATCGGAATCGCGAATCAGGCGTTTTCGCCGAGCCGCTTCTTGAGCTTTTCGGCGATCGCCCGGCGGACTTCGTCATCGGAATACGTGAGGTGCCGCCAGTTCCAGTGGAAGCCGTCCTCGGCCCCGCGCGGCACCACGTGCAAATGGGCGTGCATCACCACCTGCCCCGCGGCGGTGCCGTCGGAGAGATGGAGATTGAAGCCGTCGGCTTCCAGTTCGCGCTTCATCGCCACTCCCAGCCGGGCTCCGATCCGCAGCATCCGCCCGGCGGTCGCCTCGGGCACCATCGCGATGCTCTCGGCGTGCGCCTTGGGAATCACCAGCGTGTGGCCGAAGTTGATCGGCGAGATATCAAGGAAAGCGAGCACCAGTTCGTCTTCGTAAATCCGGACCGCCGGAATCTCCCCGGCGACGATCTTGCAGAAAATGCACTCACCCATCTTAACTCTCCTGTCCTGCGACGCGTAAATCGATAAAGCCGCGCCGTCAGCCATTATTTTTTGAAAAGGTCGATAATCGACTTCTGGTTGCCGAACACGGTCAGCTGGTCGCCCTGCTCAAGCACCGTATCCGGATTCCAGATACTCTCCGGAGTGCCGCCCGGCTTGCGGATCAGCAGCACCGTAATATTGTAGCGGTTGCGCAAATCGAGCTGCCGCAGCGACTGCCCGGCAAACTCCTCCGGCACCATCACTTCGGCGATCGCCGAGCCCTTGAAAGCGAAAAAGTCGGAAATATTGTCGAGCGACAGCCGCCGCGCCAGCCGCTCCGCCACATCCTGTTCCGGCTGGATCACCTCGTCGGCGCCGAGCCGGTAGAGGATGCGCTCCTGAATCAGGTTGCCCGCTTTGGCCAGTACTTTGCGCGCGCCTTCCTGCTTGAGCCAGGTGAGCGCGAGCACAATGTCCTCGAAATGCGAACTCATGGCCAGAATCACCGCGTCGAATTTTTTGATGTCAAGCTCGCGAATCACTTCTTCGCTGCTGACGTCGGCGATGACCGCTTCGGTGACCTTTTCGCGGATGTCGTTGATCCGCTCGGCATCGATGTCGACCACCACCACGTCATTGCCCGCCCGGCTGAGCTCCAGCGCCAGCTTGGCGCCAAAGGCTCCGAGTCCGAAAACCGCATAATTATGTTTCATTGCCACCTCTCGTTCAACTTACGATAACCCGTTCCGACGGATAGGTCAAGCGGCTCTGGCGTTCACGCCCGAGCAAAAACAGGAAAAAGGTAAACAAGCCGACCCGTCCGAGGAACATGTAAAAAATCAGCATGATCTTCGCCGCGGCCGTCAGCGGCTCGGGATTGTCGAGCGCCAGGCCGACGGTGCACAAAGCCGAAACCGATTCAAAGAAAGCCCATTCGGTGTTGCAGGGAGTCAACGACTCCAGCATCAAAGCGCCGAAACAGCTCAGGAAAATGTAGGTGACAATCAGGGCGAAAGCCCGGAGCACATTGCCCGGAGGAATTTCCCGCTTGAAGGCCAGCACCCGCGAATTGCCGAGAAAGGTGTTGAAAATCGCCGCCGCCGCCACCGCCACGGTAGCGGTCTTGATCCCGCCCCCGGTCGATCCCGGACTGGCCCCGATCTGCATCAGAATGATCATCAGAATCACGCTCGCCCCGGTCAGATCCTTCATCGGAATCGAATTGAATCCCGCCGTACGCGCCGTCGCCGACTGAAAGAACGCATCAATCCAGCCGATCGGACGACTTTCAATCGTCTGAAACAGCCAGAAAAAAATCGTCCCGAACGCCAGCAGGATCGCCGTGGTGTAGAGAATCATTTTGGTCTGGGCGTGAAGCCGCTGCTTGAAATGGTAAGACATGCGTAAATCGTATACCGCGTAAACCCCGATCCCGCCGAGCACAATGGTCGATGCGACCACCGCTTTGATCCAGCCGTTGTGGCCGACCAGATTCTGGGAAAAGGGACTGAAGCCGGCATTGCAGAACGCCGAAATCGAGTGAAAAACCGAATACCACAGCGAGTCGGCGAACGAGTACCCCTCCATCCGGAACCCGGGAAACAGCAGCAGCGCGCCGACCGCCTCCCAGAAAAGAGTGTATTTGACCACCATCATGGTCAGATTCTCGGTGCCCCGCACCGTGTAACGCTCGGAGAGGCTCGACATCATCAAGGTGCTTCCCATCGACAGCCGGTGGCCCATCGCCAGCAGGATCGAGGTGGTCAAAGTCATGATCCCGATCCCGCCGAGCTGAATCAGCATCAGCACGATAACCTGCCCGCCGAAGGTGAAGGAGGCGGTGTCAACCACCGTCAACCCGGTCACGCAAACCGCGCTGGTCGAGGTAAAAAGCGCGTCAACCCAGCCCAGCGAACCGTCCGGGCGGTAAAAAAAAGGCATTTTGAGCAGCATCATCCCGCCGGCGATCATCAGCAGGAATGAAAAGATGAAATAGAGCTGACCCTTTTTTTCCAGACTGAAAAACATATTTTTGCCCTTTCCCTCCGGGAACCGCCGAATTTGCCGGACTGCCGGCCAAATCCCGGCTTACCAGGCTTCGGTGGTAAATTCGACGATCGAAATCGCCGCCTGCCGAGCCGCCTGCGCCACGCCGCGGCTGCGGGTGGTTTCCATATCGCTCGGAGCCTGAAACACGGCGCTGCCGGTCACCGTCCGGGTCTTCACCAACGGTTCCTTGCGTCCCGGCAGCAGTACCGAAAATTCGATCGTCACGGTCGCGGTCCACTCATTGGGAACAAAAACCTGATTGAGCTGGTCATAAGAGCGCACTGTGTTCTGGGCGAAACCGACCGAAACCACGCGGCAGTAGATCAGACAGTCGGCCTTTTCGGCATCGACCACCTTGAGCGAGCCGTCGACCATGAATTGTTCGCTCAACTGCCCCCGGACGATCGCAGAGAGATTGTAGACGTTGGTATCGTTGACCGGCGGCGGAATACCGATGGTCTTGACCTGCGGATGCATCAGTGAAGAGCCGATCCGGTATCCGCAACCGGAGGAAATGCCTCCGGCGAGAATCGCGGCGGCGAACAGCAGCAGCAATTTGATTTTCATTTTTGATCCGCCTTTTTGACTTCTTCGGCGTCTTTGTTCTTGATGTCATAGACCGGCTGCAGATGCTTCCGGTTGCTGTCCTCCGGGGCGATCAGCAGCGCCGAAGCCTCTTCCGGAAGCCGTTGCTTGATATAGATTTGTTCGCGGGGAACCACTTCCGGGCGGTAGCCGTCCGGGGTGTAGGTTTTGTCCAGCGTAACCAGCATCCGTTCAGAGTCGTCGGCGGACTGGGAGTCGGGATAGTACTGCATCACTGTATTGAGGTAGCGCTCGGCGGTTTCGGTGCGGCCGGTCCGCTTGTAGAATTTGGCGATGTTGAGCAGCCGTTCGGCCTGGACGTCTTTGGATTTCAAAATGCACTTGTCGACGAAGTCGTTTTCGGGAGCATCCGGATAGAGATTCTTGAATTCGCGGAAAGTGGCCAGCGCTTCGCGGTTGTATTTGCCGTCGCCGTCGCCGCGGCGGGAGCGCTGGAACAGCATTTCACCGAGCGCGAGATAGGCGTATTTCCGCTCCGGCGCGGTCGGATAATCCTTGATCAGCGTCCGCAACTGGTTGATCGCCTCGTCCGGTTTCAATTGATCGTCGAGCCGGAAAGCCAGCGCCAGCCGGGCTGCCGGGGCGGCTTTGGCAAAAGGGGCGCGCTCCAGCGCCTTCTGGTAGAACTCGGTGCTGCGGTCTGGCTCGGTCAACCACGGAATCCAGCGCAGCGCCCAGTAAGCCGGGTCGCGATGCCCCTTGTCATAGGCATTGGCAATCTCGAACTCGCGATCGGTGACTTTGACGAAGTCGCATTTGGAGCTGTAACGGTTCAACATCGTTTCCAGCGTCTCGAACTCTTTGGCCAGCAGCCCCGCCTTGCCGTAAGCGTCGGCGGCGTTGCGCAGCGCATTGAACTTGAGCTGGGTATCGTCGGCCATCAGCGAAGCTTCTTCGTAAAGCTTGGCGGCGTCGCGGTAGTCGCCGGCCTTGCTCTCCTCCACCGCCTCGGCAACCAGAGTATTGGCCTCGGCGTCGCCGGCAGCCAGCAGCTCCGGTCCGTAACCGGCCAGCAACCCCAGCAGCAGAATCATCCCCAAAAAACGCATTGCAACTCCCGTCGCGGTTACATCAGTTTAAATCCGGGCAAATCCTGAACGTCGATCAGCCCGACCACCTTGCGATCGGCATCGACCACGATCACACTGTTGATGTGGCGCTCCTCGACCAATTTCACCACTTCGACCGCCAGCGCGTCGGCGCGGATCGCCGCCGGATTGGGGGTCATCACCTCGCGCATCGTCGAGTCGAGCACCGAAATGCCCTTTTCGATCCGCCGCCGGAAGTCGCCGTCGGTGAAAATGCCGAGCAGAACATCATTTTCGTCGGCGATGATCGCCGCCCCGCCGCGCGCCTCGGTCATCCGGAGCAGCGCCTCGCGGAGCTTCTGTTCGGGCCGGACCAGCGGACAGCGGTCGCCCGAGCGCATGATGTCGGAAGCCCGCAGCGTCACCCGCCGCCCGATCGAACCGCCCGGATGAAGCCGTCCGAAATCATCGCGGGTGAATCCGCGCTGCTCCAAAAGCACCATCGCCAGCGCATCGCCCATCGCCAGCAGCACCGTGGTCGAAGTGGTCGGGGCGAGGTTGAAGGGACACGCCTCCTGCGGCACCGGCATCTCGATCACCAGGTCGCTGAGTTTGCCCAAACTCGAAGTCGCGCTGCAGGTGATTGCGATCACCCTGACCCCCAGCCGCCGGGCCGGCAGCAGCATGCCGAGCAGTTCGTCGGTTTCGCCGCTGTAGCTCAAGGCGATCATCAAATCCTCTTTGCGCATGATCCCGAGGTCGCCATGCAGCGCCTCCACCGGATGCATGAAAACCGAGGGCGAACCGACGCTCGAAAAGGTCGCCGCCATCTTGCAGCCGACATGGCCGCTTTTGCCGATGCCGGTGAAAATCAGTTTGCCGCCGCGGCTGATGCATTCGCCGCACTGCCGGGCCGCTTCCTCAAAGCTGGCGCCGAGCCGGTCGCGCACCGACCGCATCCCGGCGATTTCAATATCGAAGACTTCGCGCGCCCTGTCCAGAATCTTGCTCATTTGGCCCTCCCGGTCAAAGCCGGCAGGAGCGGATGTCGGTGACAATGATGCCGCGCGCTCCGGCTGCGTAGAGTTCGTCCATGATCCGGTTGCTGTCCTGGCGGCGGATCATCGCCTTGACCGCCACCCAGTCGGGATTGCTCAGCGGCGAAATCGTCGGCGACTCGATCCCGGGAGTGATCGCGCAGACCTGCGGCAGCTGGATGCGCGGAATGTCGTATTCGACCATCGCATAGGCGGCGGCGACCATGATGCCGCGGATGCGGCCCATAAGCTTGCGCACTTCGGGACATTCGGCGACCTCGGGCGAGCGCCCGATCAGCACCGCTTCAGACTGGAGGATCGGCTCGCCGACCACCATCAGCCCGGCTTCGGTCAGGGTGCGGCCGGACTCGACCACGTCGGCGATCGCGTCGGCGACGCCGAGCCGGATCGAAATCTCGACCGCGCCGTCGAGCCGGACGATTTCCGCCTCGAGGCCGCGTTTGGCGAGGTCTTTGCGCAAGAGTTCGGGATAACTGGTGGCGATCCGTTTGCCGCCGAGATCCTTGATTGCCAGCCCGGACTCGATCGGCACCGCGTAGCAGAATTTGGAACGGCCGAATTCGAGCGGCAGAATTTCGCAGACCGGAGCGCAGCTGTCGATGGTCAAGTCGCGGCCGGTGATCCCGACTTCGAGCACCCCGTTGCCGATGTAGACGGCGATGTCGCGGGGCCTGAGAAAAATGAAATCGATGCCGTTTTCGCGGTCGGTCAGGATCAGTTCGCGCCCGGTCCGGGTGCAGCGGTAGCCTGCCTCGCGCAGAAGTTCAATCGCGCTCTCCGAGAGCGCGCCTTTGTTCGGAACAGCCAGTTGCAGCATGGTCAATCTCTTTCCTTACAGATATTTGTAGACGTCTTCCAGTTCCAGGTCGTTGGCGATCATCATCACCTGAAGATGGTAGAGCAGCTGGGAGATCTCCTCGGCGGTTTTTTCCCGGCCTTCGTATTCGGCGGCAATCCAGACCTCGCCGGCCTCTTCGATCACCTTTTTGCCGATGAAGTGCTTGCCCTTTTCCAGCTCGCGCACCGTTCCGGAAGCGGGGTCGCCGGCGGCGGCTTTGGCTTTAAGCTCGGCAAACAGCGTTTCAAAATTTTTCATTCGCGCTATCTTCCTGAAAATAAAAAATAAAAGTCCTGATTGCATAATATAATCCAATCAGGACGAAAAGACAAGGTTGCATTACAATTTTTCAACAAATGGAAGCGCCGCGGCCGTTGTCAACGCGCCGGGAATATTCGCTCGAGCAACGCATTCGCCGCGTCCGGCCGGGCAAATTGTTTCGAGCGCTTCGAGCGCTCCGCCCAGCCCTCGATATCATCGGCGAAAGCGGTCAGCCACTGCGCCACCCGGGTGGTCGAGCAGTCGGCGTTGTCGATCGCCTGGGCGGCCCCGCATTTGACGAGGTAGCGGGCGTTGTCCCACTGGTGGTTTTCGGCGGCATAGGGATAGGGCACCAGCAGCGCCGATTTGCCGAACAGCAGCAACTCCGCCGCAGTGCTCCCGCCGGAGCGCGAAATCACCAGATCGGCGGCGGAGTAAAGAATCTCCATCGCATCGCTGCCGGGAAGCAACAGCACCGGAAAGGGCGCTTTTTCGTAATTGCGCTTCGCATGCTCGAAATTCTTCGGACCGGTCAGGTGAATGACCTGAAAGTCGTTGGAGCCGAGCGAAAAAATCGCCTGAGGTACCTGCTCGTTGAGGGTCGCCGCGCCCTGGCTGCCGCCGAAAATCAGGATGGTCCGCAGATCGCTCAGCAACAGCGAGCCGTGCCGCCGGTTGAGTTCGGCGAGCGCCGCTTCGCGGGTCCAGCTCGCCGTTTCGAGCAATTCGCGCCGGAGGGGCATTCCCGTGCACTCGACCGGACAATGCACGCGATCGGCGTTGACCGCCGGAAAAGCGGTGCCGAGAAATACCGCGATCCGGCTGAGGTAGCGGTTGGCCCGTCCGATCCGGGCATTGCCGTCGTGGAGATAGATCGGCACTTTGGCCCGCCACGCCGCCAGCAGCACCGGAAGCGAGGCGAAGGATCCCATCCCGAGCGCCGCGTCCGGCCGGAAAGCGGCGATTTCGCGGGAGGATTGAAACATCCCCTTCACCAGTCCGGCGAGAAAACGAAACACCTTGAGCGGATTCCGCCCCGGACTCGGCATCGGCGGCAATACCACCGCCCGGACGCCGAACGCCGCCGCCGTCTCCTGCTGTTTGACCGAATTCATCCCGGAAAGCAGCAGCAGCGCCTCGCCGCCAAGCCGGTTGAGTTCACGGGCGGTGGCCAGACCGGGGAAAAAATGTCCCCCGGTCCCGCCGCAACTGATTACCAGTTTGCCGTAGCTCATGGTCGGTGCCGTGCTCCTATCCGCACTTGCTGTAGCCGCAGGAGAGGCACTTGAGGCAGTTCTCCTGGTTGATCAGCTCGCGCTGACTGCACTGCGGGCAGATCATTTTGCCGCTGTTGATCGAGGCGGGGGCGGGGGCGGCGGCGTCGACCGCGACGCTCGCGCCCTCGGCGTGGTCGCCGTTTTCATCGCGGATCACCCCGCAGAGCCGGAGGTGGTGTTCAAGCACGTAACCGATCTCCGCCGCCAGCGACGGCACGTACTTGCCGTGGTTGAAGTAGCCGCCGTTGGGATCGTAGATGCTCTTGAGCTCTTCGACCAGGAACTTCGGTTTGGGATCGTGGCGGAACACCGCCGAGATCAGGCGCGACATTGCCACGATCCAGCTGAAGTGATGGAGGTTCTTGGTGTTGATGAAGATCTCGTACGGGCGGCGGTTGCCGCTCTCATCGACCAGGTCGTTGATGGTGATGTAAAAGGCGTCGGGCGACTGCGGGGTCTTGATCTTGTAAGTGGTCCCGGTCAGTTCATCCGGCCGTTTCGGGGGCTGATTGGAGGGCGCCGGCTTGGCGGCTTCCTCTTTTTTGTCATCCTTGCGGATCAGCACCCCGGCGATGTGCTCGGAGGGGCGGAAGGTGGTGCAGCCCTTGAGCCCGGCTTCGTACGCCTTCATATAGATGTCGGCGAATTCTTCAAACGGGTAATCGGCCGGAATATTGATGGTCTTGGAGATCGAGCTGTCGACGTACTCCTGAAGCACCGCCTGGATTCGCAAATGTTCAATCGGCGAAATCGCATCGGCCGAAACGAAGGCCGGCGGCAGCTCGGTTACATCGACCGAAGAGACGCCTTTGTACTCGCAATATTTGCGATAGGCGTAATCGGCGATTTCAACCTCGGTGTAGTCGTTTTCGTGGGTATTGCGGATGCGCCGCGAATACTTGAAGGCGAACACCGGCTCAAGGCCGCTGGAAATGTTGCCGGCGAACAAACTGATCGTGCCGGTCGGCGCGATCGAGGTCAAATGCGAGTTGCGGATGCCGTGGGTCTTGATCGCCTTCTGCAGCGCCTTGGGCAGAGTCGCCACGAAACGCCCGGCGCAGTATTTTTCGGCGTCAAAAAGCGGAAACGCGCCACGTTCCTTGGCCAGTTCAATGCTCGACGCGTAGGCGGCGCAGCGGATGGTGTTCATGATCTCCCCGGCCAGCGCCACCGACTCGGGCGAACCGTACTTGACGCCGAGCGCGATGAAGGCGTCGGCGAGACCGGTGAGGCCGATCCCCATCCGGCGCTTGCGGGCGGCTTCGGCGGCCTGCTGCTCGAGCGGATAACGGCTGATGTCGATCACGTTGTCGAGCAGCCGGACCGCGATCGCCACCACTTCCTTGAGCCGCTCGAAATCGAAATGGGCCTGTGCGGTGAACTCGCCGCGGATGAAGCGGGTCAAATTGACCGAGCCCAGGAGACACGCGCCGTAGGGCGGCAGCGGCTGTTCGCCGCACGGATTGGTGGCGCAGATCTCTTCGCAATAATAAAGGTTGTTGTACTGATTGATCCGGTCGATCAGGATGAAGCCGGGCTCGGCGTATTCGTAGGTCGAATGCATGATCCGGTCCCAGAGGTCGCGGGCGCGGATGGTCTTGTAGACCTTGCCCTTGAATTTGAGATCCCAGTCGGCGTCGGCCTTGACCGCCTTGATGAAGTCCTCGGTCACCGCGACCGAGAGGTTGAACATCTGGAGCCGGGCGTTTTCGCGCTTGGCGATGATGAATTCCTCAATGTCGGGGTGGTCGCAGCGCAGAATCCCCATCTGGGCGCCGCGCCGCTGCCCGGCGCTCATGATGGTGCGGCAGGTCGAGTCGAGCACCTGCATGAAGCTGATCGGCCCCGACGCGGAAGCATCGCAGCCCTTGATATGCGACCCCTGAGGACGGATGGTGGAAAAGTCGAAGCCGACTCCGCCGCCCTGCTTCTGGGTCATCGCCGACTCTTTGACGGTGTCGAAGATGCCCTCGATCGAGTCTTCGATCTTGTTCATCACATAGCAGTTGAACATCGTCACTTCGTCGCGCTCGGTGCCGGCGTTGGCGATGATCCGGCCGCCGGGCAGGAATTCGAGGGTGGTCAGGATCGACTCGAACTTGGCGGTGTAGATCTCTTTTTGGGGGTCTTTTTCGGCGCAGGCGCGCGCGACACGACGCATGGTGTCCTCAATCGACTGATCGGCGGGGCGGCTGCCGGTGCCGGAATAGCGATATTTCCGCTGCCAGATATCGTTAACCAAGTCATAGACGGGAACTTCGGCGGACATGGCTTGCTTCCTTTCGTTGTTTTATACCATATATAGTGTTTTTGGAGATTAGGGTGCGCAGTATATTGTGACCGACGACAAGGGTAACAATATCGCATCGGAAGGGAAATACAATCTTCTTTTTAAAAAAAATTGAATGATTTTTTTGCAAAAAAAACATCAATTTCGATTGACAAAAAAGAAAAAGCAAGAAAATTCTCGAGGAACGCGGAATTGTCAACCGGGAGGAGAACTTTGTTCGGCACGCCAGAGGCGACGAAACAGCAAGGCGCCAATCAGCGGCGGCTCAAGAGACGGCGAAAAAAGCCGGCCAGTCCTCCGGTCCGAGGTTCCATTTCCCGCGGTTCGCGGTCGGCAAGCAGGCGTTCGGGATTGACTTCACTCAACAGCCGTGCATTTTCTTCGCCGCAGCGGCGGCTCAGGACATGGAACCATTCCCGGGTGCGGAAGCCGCGGCTGTGGTGAGCGTCATTGGCGATCAGGTGACAGCAGCCCCGGTCAAGCATATAAAACGCATTGCTCCGGGCGGATCGCCCGTAAACACCGAGCAAACTGCCGGAGTTGACCTGGATATAGATGCCGTTTTCGATCAACTGGGCGAGAAAATGGGGGAATTCATCGGGCTCGACCATCCGCTCCGGATGGGCGATCACCGGCCGGAAACCGTGAAGTTTGACCTTGAACAAAAGATCGAACATCGACGACGGTACGAATACTTGCTCCAGATCAAAAAGCACATACCGCGAGCCGCCGAGGGGGGTCAGCCCGGCCGGGTCGACCTCGGCAAAATCGAGCAGCGAATATTCACACCCGCGCAGGAGTTCGATGCCGAGCCGGGAGGCGTGTTCCTGGACTTCGCGGAATGCCGCCGGATAACGCTCATTGCCGCGATCGGAATAATGCGAAGTCGCCGCAAGTTTGTCAATTCCGGCATCCCTGGCGCCTTCCAGCATTTTCATTGAAGCCGCCATATCCGGCGGCCCGTCATCAATGCCCGGAAGGATATGTGAGTGCAGGTCGATCACGACAATATTTTACGATTGAAAAATTTCTTGACCCGGCCGGCAAAAGTCGGTTTTTTTTCCTCATGACCGTAACCGTAGCCATATCCGTAACCGTAACCGTAGCCGTAACCGTACCCATAGCCGTAGCCGTAGCCGTACCCATAGCCGTAGCCATAATTCGTTTTGCGCTCGAGGAAACGGTTGAAGACGATGCCGATGATGTTGATTTTCGCCTGCTTCAGGATGGCGATCGTCTCCTGGACGGTGCGATCCGGGGTGTAACCGGCCCGAACCACCAGCAGCACTCCGTCGGCGAGGTCGCCGATGATGGTCGTATCGGCGATGGTAAGGCACGGCGGTGTGTCGAGGAAAATATAGTCGTACCGGTCAAGCAGCGAATGAATCAGGTTCTTGAAACGGTCGGAAATCAGGAAACTGGAAGGGTTCGGCGGATTGGGACCGCAGAACAGCACATCAAGCGGCAAGCCGAAAAGATTTTTGGACGCCGCCTCGTCAAAACTTTTCTCGCCGACCAGCACGTTGACCAGTCCGAAGTTGTTGTCGGCTTTGAAAAGCCGGTGCAGCGACGGTTTGCGCAAGTCGCAGTTGATCAGCAGCACCCGCTTGCCGAGCTCGGCCATCGAGGCGGCGATATTCGAAGCGTTGAAGGATTTGCCTTCGGAGGGAATCGAGCTGGTGATCATGATCACCTTGGCGCGCTGGTTTTCCAGATTGATGCCGTCGTACTGAAGATTGACCCGCAGGGCGCGGAAACTTTCGGAGATCTGAAACTTGCTCTGGGTCGAATCCTCGATCGCGACAATTGAATTCTCCCGGTCGGCCTCTTTTTGCTCCAGGCGCTTGTCAAAGGGAATGGTGCCGATCACCGGCAGCGCCAGTTTCTTGCCGGCATCATTGGGAGAATGAAACGAAGAATCGAGCAAGCTCAGCAGGACAAAAAGCCCGTAGGCCAGCGATGCTCCTAAAAAGCCGCCCAGTACGGTGTTCCGGAGTACATTGGGACTGACCGGAAGCCGCGGTTCCTTGGCATAGTCGATGATCTGGGAGTTCTGGACCCGAATGATTTTCTGAACCTCGTCCATGAAGACTTCGGCATAGGCGTTGGCGACCACCTGAGCCACTTTGGGCGATTCGCTGAGGACGTTGACCTTGATCAAACGGGTCATTTTGACCAGTTCGACACTGACCGTGTACTTGCCGTGATCAAGATCAGGCGCGCCGGTGGCCACCAGCTGGCTGACCTTGTCCCGGATGCGGTCGGTGTGAATGAGTTCGCGATAGTCGTTGACCAACTGCAAGCCCAGTGAAAGCCCCTGGCCGATCGAAGCCGCGGTGGCCGGATCAACCGTTTTGGCTTCGGCTTGTCCCTCCTGATTGTTTTCCGGTGCGCCGACAATCACGCCGAAATACAAGGTAACCGAGGCCTGGTAAAGCGGTTTGACCACCCAGCGATTGTAGGAATACGTCGCCAGGCCGAAGACAATCGCGGCCAGCGCCATCGTCTTGTAACAACTTTTAAAGACGCCCCAGAAATACCAAAAATCAAAATCTTTCATCTTATCTTCCACGTTTCTGAATTTTCAACTCAAAACATTACACGCCCTAATATACAT
>CAZRFG010000053.1:0-13983 GCA_964599205.1 uncultured Victivallaceae bacterium | reverse complement strand
AGGTTTGAAAAGAAGGAGGGGGCTCGGGGGAGGGAGAAAAAATTTCCTCAAAATTTTTGCTCTCTCCCCCGTTTATCTGAGTGTAGCCGACAGGAGGGTATATGTTTTATTTGTTGATGCGGCGGCGATTGGGGCCGTTGTTTGTGACGCAGTTTTTCGGGGCGTTCAATGACAATTTTTTGAAGTGTGCGATTTTGACGCTGGTGACGTTCAAGATGGCGACTGACAGTGCGTCGGCGGCGATGTACACCAATCTGGCGCTGGCCTTATTCATTCTGCCGTATTTTCTGTTTTCGGCGTTGGCGGGGGAGATCAACGATAAATTCGACAAGGCGCGCTGCTGCCGGGTGGTGAAGTTTGTCGAGATTGTGCTGATGGCGCTGACCGCGCTGGCGTTCTGGGCGGGGAGCATTCCGTGGCTGTTGGCGCTGCTGTTTTTCATGGGGGCGCAGTCGACTTTTTTCGGGCCGGCCAAGTATGCGCTGCTGCCGCAGCAGTTGCGCGATGACGAGCTGGTGGCGGGTAATGCATTGATCGAGGGGGGGACGTTCCTCGCCATTCTGATCGGCTCGATCGGGGGCTCGATCGTGCTGGCGCTGCATGGGGGCTGGGTGTATGCGTCGGCGACGCTGGTGCTGCTGGCGGTGGTCGGGTACGGGGCGAGCTGTTTCATCCCCTATGCGCCGCCGCGGCAGGACGGGCTGAAGATCCACTGGAATATTCCGTTCGAGACGGTGCTGATCGTCAAATACGCGTTTGCGGCGCCGATGCTGCGGCACTGCATCCTGGCGCTTTCGGCATTCTGGCTGGCGGGGTCGCTCTATATCTCGCAGCTGCCGGGACTGTGCCGGGATGTGCTGGGGGCGGACGAGACGGTCAATACGGTGTTCCTGACCACGTTTTCGATCGGGATTGCGATCGGTTCCTTGAGTGCGGCGAAGATTCTCAAAGGGAAAGTTTCGGGCTCGCTGGCCTGGATCGGGGTGCTGGGGATGCTGGCTTTCACGGTCGATTTGTATTTTGCCTCCCGGGGGGTTGGGGCCGGTGGAGGCGAGTTGCGCAACATCCTTTACTTCCTCGGGGAATTTTCGTTCTGGCGGATCAGTTTCGACTTGCTGGCGATCGCGATCGCGGGCGGGATCTTCTCGGTGCCGCTGCAGGCGATGATGCAGCACCATTCGCCGTCCGACGGGGTGGGGCGGGTGATCGCGGCAAATAACATCACCAACTCGCTTTTCATGGCCGGCGGCGCGGCGGCGGTCGCGTTCTGCGTCAAATTCTTCTCACTTGCGTTGGCGGATGTGATGCTGATTATTGCGGCGATTCATCTCCTCAATGCCGGTTATGTGATAAAAATCGCCAAATTCCGCTAAGAATCCTGCGGCGGCCGCGTCTTCTATGGTGAAAGCCGATCGAAAACCCTTTCGGCCGCTGAAAATTGCCGGTTTCCGGCAATCTCCTCACCAGCGGAAGGGGGCGGTTTCCGAGCGGCTTGTCAAAACAAAATCATCCGGCGTGAGCCGGCAGGATATGGAGTCGGCATGTTCGGCAGCGATAGTGAATTCGAGGCGCGATTTCTGGCGTTGATCCACCACAAGAACGCTTATTTTCAAGCGATTGCGGTGCGGATCGTCAACTCCGGGGCGGACGCCGAGGACGCGGTCCAGAGCGCTTTGATCAAAGCGTGGGAGAAGCGCCATTCGTTCCGCGGCGAATCGACTCTCTCCGGCTGGGTGGCCCGGATCGTGATTGCCGAAAGCTACAACCTCGTCCGCCGCCGCTTGCGGGAAAAACAGCACCTTGAGCAATTCGAACCCGAGGACGGCGGCGGCGAAACCGGCCGCCAGATGGAAATGCTCGACAGCGTGATCGCCGGATTGCCGGATCTCTACCGGGAAACCATCCACGTCGCGGTCCTGAGCGGCCTCGGCGGCGAAAGCGCGGCGCGCGAGCTCGGATGCTCGCCCAATACGCTCTATCAACGGATCCACAAGGCCAAAGAACTGATCAAAGCGGGATTTGCCGAATATGAAGCTGACTGACCTCGAACTTGACAACCTTCTGGAAGCGAAGAAAACTTCCGCTTCCGCCGTCCCGGCGCCCGACGCCGAAGCGGTCGCGGCGGCTTTCCTCGTCGAGCTCCGCCGGCGTCAGGCGAACCGGCGGCGGGTGATCTACGCCTTGGCGGCTTCGCTGCTGCTGGTGCTGTCGGCGGCCGTTGCGCTGCCGGGGTTGAAATCGCCGGTCGCCCCGAAACCGGCGGCTGTCGGTAACGAACTCCTCGAAGCGCAGCGCCTCTTCGGCGACGAGGTGGCGGTGGCGTTTCTCGACGGCGAACTGGTGACCGGCGAGCGGCTGTCGAGCGACAAGCCGAATCTCCGGCTGGCGCTCGAACTGGTCGATCCGGCCACCGGCAAACGTTCGAAGCTGATTTTTGCGGGGAGCGACAACGATACCATCATGCTCGATACGCCGCTGCTCGCCGGGGAGATCATCCTGTCGCGGAGCGACCGCCAGACCACCGTGGTCGAGTACCGGCTGCGGACCGGCGGCCGCCTTGAGGTTCGCAACATCGCGCTGGTGCATCATCATGGTTAATCCAGCGACCATTCCGCTTTTGGCATTGTTGCTCGCAGCCGCGATCGCGCCGGGCGGAGAGATCGCTTTTGAGGTCGAGTCCGGCAAGCCGCAGCCGCTGCCGCTCGCCGGCGGCTGGACGCTCCGGGCGGAGCACGGCCGGGTGCTGGCGGAGGGGGTCGGCGAAGTCACGCTCGACCTTCCCGCGATGGAGCCCAATACCCGGCTGGAGGCGGAGCTGACGGTGGGCTCGAGCAAGTATCCGGTCCGGATCTGGGCGCCCCGGCAGCTGGAGGGCCTGGCCGCGAGTTTCCGGGGCAGCGATGCTCTGAAGAAGAAACTTACCGGTCGCGGTCTCGGTGAGGCGGCGGCCGGGGCCGAGGTCAAAATTGTGGGCGCCGACCGACTGCTTCCCGATGTCGAAGCGCCGCTCCTCCTGGTTTTTCCCGACCGGCGGGATTTTCCGCTCAAGCTCGGCGAGGGGTACGAGCGGGTCACCCTCCAGCCCGGCCCCGGCGACGGCAAGCTCGGGATCACCTTTGACAACAAAACCCGGACGCTCGACGTCAATGGCAACGGCATTTATCTTGAGCTCCTTGCCGGGAAACGCCGGACGGTGATCTTCTCCCCCGGCTTCGATCTCGGAAAAATCACCAATACGCTGCTTTTGAAGAAACTCATCGAAAGGAAAGATCCGTGAACAAGCTCTTTCTGCTGTTTGCTCTGACGTGGATGGTTGCGGCGGCGGCCGCCGCCAATGAGATTAAAATATTCAAGTTGTATCTTCCGGATCCGACCATCTCGGCGGAAAACGCCGTGAACGTAGAGATGCTCCAGCAATATCTGCCGATCGCCAAAATGCTTAATGCAAAAATGGATCAGCAGGCGGTCGCGGCGCTGGAGAGGATTGCGCCGGACAATCTCTATGCTTCGGCGACCCTCATCGTGATTTACTCGCGCGGCTATGCCGGGCAGCAAATCGATTACCGGAAAGTCAAAAAATATTGGGAGAATTCCGAGCGTGTTTCCTGGGTTTACCAGATCTACGACGGATTTATGAACTATGAACGGCATCGGGTTTGCGACTATATGCCGCTTTATGGCTGGAATGCGCTGCCTTTCGGAATTGAGATCGATCAGGCGCGCAACGAGCACGTGATCAAGCCGATTCCGCTGACGGGGGAACACCTGTTCAAAGATTGCTGCGAAGAGCAGATGCTGATGCTCGGCGGGGGCGTGCCTGGAATGGTGCTGGCGACCTGCCGCTTGAATTCCGGGAGCATGTATCGGCACTATCTGGCGACGGAGTTGCAGCTGGGGAGCTGTCAGGCGATGATTGCGCCATATCACGGCCTTTTCCTTCATTTGCTGATGGGATACAGCACTCATTCGAATACTTTGCGGCCCGCAGATTTTGAGCGGGTGGTCGAGGCGGCCGATATGGGGCACATCCCGGCGATGATCATAGCCGGACAGATCCTGCGCCGGAATCAGTATGGGATTCCGGTCGACCTCGGCCGTGCACGTCGCTATTTTGAAGGTGCGCAAAAGACGATCGAAAAATACCGGACGGCCGGATGCGATCATTATTGCGACGAGCAGAAATTCATCGAAACGATGCTCAAACAGACCCCAGACCCGGCCTGGAGTCGTTCCGAAATTGAGAAGGCGCGGCTGGCCGCGATAAAAAGTCAAGGGTACGATCCGAAGCTTTTTGACGCGGCGATCGCGCAGCGGTCGCCTTCGTATGCTAAATATCTTGAAGGAGAGGAACTCTTGTTCAAAGATCGCGCCCGGGCACTGGTTTTGCTCAAAGAGGCAGCTGAGGCCGGTGAAAGCGCGGCGTTGTCGCGGGTGATTTTTGAAGTCGGAGGCAGGACTCCGGATGCCTGGTACTGGCTTTATCTCGCCGGGCGCAACGGGATGCGAAGTCAGGAAAAAATGAGTTATTATCAACAGGCCATGGCTGAACTGAGCCGCAACCGCCACCGGATGAAGCCGGAGGAATATCGCAAAGCATTGACCTTGCTGTCCGAACATGACGAACACGCCCGGCGGATGCTCGCCATGCTCGATCAGGAGCCGAAACCGGTCGCGGCTCCGGCGGAGCTGGAACTCAAATTCGATGAGAAGCTTTGGACTCTCGAGCGCGAAAAAAACTATGATGCCGACCTTTTCCGGTTTACTGCGCGGACGGCGGTTGCCAATGATGCGATCACTTTGAGTTTGCCGGAAAAGATGTCCCGGGGGCGTTTCGCAATCCTGGTCAGTAAACCTGAGGTGCAGTCGAAACTCAAGGGGAATGTCACGATTGTCCGGGGAAATCAAAGGCCCTGCGAGATTTGGCTCGGCCCCGGAGCGGCAAATCCGGGCGATGAGAAAATGCAGGCTGTCAGTGTCAAAACAACCGGACTTGCGGTCGGGGAACAATTTGTCGTCGCGATTTACGACAGTGCGAAATTAGGCAAGAAGCCGGACGATCCCCGGACTGCGTATCCGGCCTTGCGGAATGCCACGGCGGAAGATCAGGCGGTTTTCGCAATGGCATCGGAAGATCAGATTACGGTTCACGGCATCGAGGAGGAGCTTTGCACGATCCGGGAAGAGAACGGTCGGCTCCAAATTTTGGTGGTGGCGATGGGAGAGCCGATCGACGCCAGAGTCATCATCGTGTTCCCGGTTTCCGGTAAATACGATTTCATGCGTTATCCGCGGGGAATGTCCGGAAGCATGAGTTTCCGGCATGGCGTTTCTGCCAAGCTTACCGCTTACTTGCGCGATCCGAACGCGGTGATCCCGTTGCCGGCGGAATGGCCGCTGCCGGTTTATTTATACGCGCCGTTGAAGGCGATTGTGTTGGATCTCAAACTTGAGAATCGGCGCGCTTACGGATTTTTCCTTGATTTTGTCCAGTAATCGGAGACCTGTGATGAATTGCTTCCGGATTGCCATGTTGCTGATGCTGTTGCTGCCCCTGTGGGGTGCAGTCGGGGCCGAAACGCTCCGGGTGGCGCTGCTGGCGGAAGAGCCGCGCGCCCGCAACGCCGCCGACCTTGCTTTGGCCGGGCTCTCCGGCGAATTCGAATTTGTCGAACGCAACGAAATCGACCGGGTGATTGCCGAGCAGAAATTGCAGCGCGGCGGCAAGTTTGAAGCGGAAGCTCTGGCCCGGGCTTCGGCTTTGGCGCGGGCCGATCTATGCTGCATGATCAGCGCCGGCAAGGATGGCGGGCCGCCGGTGCTGACGGTTTTCGACAGTTCGACCGGCATCCGTATGATTCGCAAGGGTTTGCCGGAGGACGTCGCCGCCATGAGCCCGGCGATCAGGACCGCCCTGCTTGCCGGGGCGGCCAAGTACCGTCGCCGCGAGTCGTGCAACCTGCTGGCGCTGGTGGTGTTCCGCAACGCCACCTTTGACAGTCAGCGGGAGATCGAAACCTTAGAGCGGGAACTCAACGACCGGCTGCATGATATCGACAATCTGATGGTGGTCGAGCGAGAATATCTTGATTATCTGCTGCAGGAGCAATCGCTGAGTCTCAATGTTGCCAATGTCGCGGCTTCAGCGGCTCTGCTTTCGGTCGAATGTCTGCCTGACCCAGACCCACGGCAGTACAAGACTACGGTGATGCTTGCGACCGGCGATGGCGAGTCGATTTGCCGGCGGGATTTCACTGGCGGGGAACGCAATCGCGCCGACTTGATCAGCGCGGCGATCGCCGGGGCGCTGGCAAAGCCGCTCGCTGATTCTTCAGCCGCGGCGACCGAGGCTCAGGCTTTTTTTCGGGAATTTTTATACGCGCACAAGAGCCGTGAGTTTGAACTTGCCCGCAAGAAAATTTACGCCGCCATCGCCTTGAATCAGAAGAGCATTCTGTATCGCTCCTGGGCGATGGAGTACTGGTTGTGCACCCGCCGCGAACACACGCCTGAACAGACCTTTCAGGCGCTCGATGCGCTGCTCGAGAATACCGATTCGGATTACTTGCGCCGGCGTGCCGAAGGCATTCGCAATGAAGTTGCGGGACGTTCCCAGTCGCGGGAAGTCACGCCGCATGCGAAACTGCCGCTGCCGGAACTGGCCGGCGAACTTGACTATCGGGTCATCGACAAGTGGTCGGAGGCGAGAACTTTGCTCGGAGCGCGCCGCCGTCAGGGAAAACTCTTTTTGCTGATGACCAATATCCGTTATGAATTTCTGATTTACAGCGTCGAGGAAAAAAAAATGGTGATCAAATCCAAGCGCACCGGCGCGTTGCCACACCCGTCGAACTCGGTCATCGAAATGGCCGGTGACATCGCGGTGGTTGCCTTTGAACGCAGGATGCTGGTGGCCGATCTGGCCAGTCGAGCGGTGCATGAAATAACCGACGTTCCCTGTGAACGGGTTGCGGCACTGGCGGTGAATGGGGAGCGGATCTATCTTTTCGGCAGCAACCGCTGGCTCGAAATCCTGCTTTTTTCCTGCCGTCTGGATGGTACCGACCGACGGATCGAAATTAATCCGCGACGCTTGACGTCGGGAAATTTTTTCGAGGGCGGGAATCGAATTTTTGGCGCACCGGTCGCGGTTGCTGATCCGGTGGAGGATGCTTTGTATTTCGGGTTGTTGTCGGAGTCTTACAGCAAAAAAGGATTCTCCGGATTCTACCGGTTTGAACATGCGAGCGGCAAATCCGAGTTGATTCAGTCGCTGGTCGAGCCTGAGCTGACCCGATCGTTTATTGACGGTTTTTCTCAGTTTAATTGCGTATTGCGTGATGGCGACACGGTATACTGGTCGAGTTGGGCCAACGGGCTGGAAAAAGACCAATTTCGTTACTTCGGACTCTTTATGACCTTCAATCGGGCTACGCGCAAATTCTCAACGGTGGCCAAAGGCGGAGATTTTGCTTCTGCCAAGGTCCTCCAATGTGACCGGGTATTGAAAACGCCGGATCTTTTCGGGCCCTTCACGATCAGCGGCGACCGCCTGGTGATCAGCGACGAGCGCGGGGTGCTGGCGGTTTGCGGCAAAGACGGCGAGACGTGTTTCAACGCACCGGCGATGAAGGCGCTGTTTGCGGTGGCGGGCACCGACCGGGTGATCGGCGTGACCGAGCGATCGGTTCTTGAATTTGAAATCGGGAAATCTTCCTCTATAGTATCGGAAAGGAGCCAAAAATGAAAAAAATGATCTTGATTGCGGTCGCAGCCATGTCTATGTGGGCGGCGGCCGAAGAAGTGGTGACGGTGCCGACCGTCGCGGTATTGCCGTTTGAGGCCCGCGAACGCCAGGCCGAGAGCGACAATGCCGGTAAATCGGTCGCCGAACTCCTGTCGGTGGCCTTGATGGAGCGCGGCGTGGCCGATATGGTCGAGCGCGCCGAACTTGAAGCCGCGCTCAAGGAACTTCAGCTCTCGGTGACCGGTTTGACCAGCAAGGAAAGCCAGACCAAACTCGGCAAGCTGATCGGGGCGAAAATCCTGATCACCGGTTCGATTTTCCGGTCGGGCGAAAAGAACTTCGTGGTTGCCAAGGTGATCGGTACCGAGACCAGCCGGGTGCTGGGAGCAAGTGCTTCGAGCTCCGGCGAATTCACCGAAATGGTGCCGGAACTCGCACAAAAGGTGGCTATGGTGATCGAAAAGAGCTCCGACAAACTGCTGCCGAAGGAGCTCAACACCACCTCGACCGCGCTCAAACTCGCGGATACCGTCAAGGGGCAGGGACGCAAGCTCTTTATCCAGGTCAAGGAGGATATCAGTGTTTCCGCCCCCGATCCGGCGGCGGAGATTGAGCTCCGCAAGCTCGCCCTGGCGCTCGGTTTCGAAGTCGTGCCGACCCGCGACGCCGCCGATTTCGCGTTGATCGGCGAAGCGATCGCCTCCAATTCCGGCACCTACCAGCGCTTCACCAGCGCCGCGGCCCGGGTTGAGCTCTCGATTTTCAGCCGCGACAAGAAACTTGTCGCCGCCGGTTCCGCCAAGGACACCGTCGCCGGCGGTTCCTACGTCATCGCCGCCAAAAGCGCGATCGCCCAGGCCACGCTCTCGCTCGCGGAAGAACTCTTCCCGGCAATGAAGTAAAAAATCCCGCGCTTTTTCTTTTTGGCATCGCCAAAAAGAAAAAGCGCCGAGCTCAAAAAGGTTTGGAAAAAGAAGAGCGCGAGAAGGAAAAACCTTCCCTCAAAAGGTTTTTCTTTCTCGCTGTTTTTTTATTCAGTCAACAGCCGCAGGCCGGAAAGGTTGTTCCAGAGGTTGTCGCTGTTGCCCTTGAAGGTGATGCGGATCAAACGGCATGCCGTCGGGGCCGGGAAGCGGATGGTTTCGAAGTCGGCGGTTTTGCCGGAGCTCTCGCCGTTGAAAACCGGGGTGAACGTTTTGCCGTCGGCAGAGGTTTCGACGCTGAAGCGCGAGCGGCGTTCGGCGCCGCGGTTGAAGGCGACTTCGAGGCCGGTCGCCACGGCGGGGGCGCGGAGCACGATTTCAGTGACTACATCCGCTCCTTCGACGACGAAGGAACCGCGGCCGGTTTCGACGAGTTCGCGCCACTGCGCCGGGCTGCCGGCGTTGGTCAAACTCATTCTGATTTTGCCCGGGGCGCGGTGCTGGAGCAGCGCCGAGCGGCTGATCGGGTCGAGGTCGAGCCGGAGCTCGAGGAGCTCGGCGGCGATCGCCGGGGAAATCAGGGTGCGCGGACCCTCAACTTTGACTTCAAGCGGCTTCTCCAGCCGGGCCATCGCAAGCTTCCCGTTCCCGAGCGCAATCGCGTCGCCGCCGGCCTGGAAGCGGATGACGCCGTCGCTTTTGGTGAAATCGATCGCGAGCGCCTGGAGCATGGACTCGAGCGGGAGCAAGCCCTCTTCCAGTTTGAAGCTCTGGAGTTTGCCGTCAAGATAGACCGAATTTGCTTCCGGAGCCGCCGTCGGGGCGGGCGGCGGCGGGGTTTTGAGCAGCGGGAGTTGCGACTTGCCGGCCGCTTTCCGCACCAGATATCTGCCCGGCGCGAGGGCGGCGAAGAGGGTGTTTTCACCCGGCTTGACTTCGACCCGGGCGACGGGCTGACCGTCGCGGAGGATTTCCCAGTCGCCGGCTTCCACTCCGGGCAGGAGCATCTGGGTTGAAGGGGACGAGGCGGTGAACTCAAACGGCCGGTCGCTCAGCCGGTCCGAAGCCGGGAGCGCGATCACCCGATCCTTGACTTTCACCACCCGGAAGTCGGAAGTCGCTTCCCAGTCGCACGCCAGAGGCTTGACCGCGGCGTCCTGAATCGTCATCAGCTGGAGAAATTCGCTCTTGTCGGCCCCGGTTCCGGGGGTGATTTCGACCCGGGTGCCCTGCGCCGCGGGGTGGCCGGGGTAGGGGGCGGGGAGGTGGACGCCCTCAAGGGTGTGGGCGTCCTTGCCGCTTTTGACCGCAATCGCGATTTCACGCGGAAGCATGGTGTGGAGCGTGAGTCTGCTCTCGCGCGGAGTGCCGCAGCTGGCGAAGGTCAGCACCTGGTTTTCCACCTTGGGCGGCGCCATGCAGGTGAACTGGCTGATCGGCGTGACGGTCGGTTTGGCGAGTTTCAGCCGGTCATAAAGCAGCAGCGCCGCCGGAGCTTCGCGGTCGTCGAGATTGAGGAAGATCAAAGTCCGGCTGAAGCCGTCCGCCCGGCCGGGATAGCTCGGGGCGAGCTCGATCGACATCAAGGTGTAGAAGGGACGCTCCGGCGACGGTCCCAGCGCGGCGTAGCGGACGCTGCCGTTGCGGAAGGTGTCGCCGGCGGTCTGCGCTTGGTGCGACGGCGGCGGAGCCCAGCCGGGGACCTCCTGGGTGCCGGTGTTGAGGTCGAACATCGGGCCCATCAACCGCGTTTTCTGGTCGGGGTCGCGCAGCCGCATTGCGGTATGCGACGGCGTGCCCTTGGCGAAATTCCAGTCGTAAGGCGTGCCGTAGCGGTTGTACTGGCCGATGTCGCAGAGCAGCAGCGAACGGAAATAGACCTGAAACGACCCCGCGTCGAGGTGGTTGTGGTTGCGGTACTGGTAATCCGCACCCTGAAAGAAGACCATCGCGTCGTCCGCCGCCTTGCCCGCATTCCAGCCGGTTCGGGCGATGAAGCCGGAGCGGGGATCGCCGAAAATCCGGCTGAGCGGAAGCTGCGAACGTCCGTCGCGCGATTCGAGCGCGGGATCGTTGAGCAGCAGAAAAAGCACCGGATCGCTGACCGCGAGTCCGCCGCGGCGGATGCGCCGGACTTCGTCCTTGAGCACCGGATCCTTGAAGAGGGTGTACGCGATCATATTCATGAAGTCGTTGCCCGGATACTCGTCGGTCTGGAATTCGTCGCCGTCGCCGAAAAGCCGCCCGTCGGGAGTCCGCAGATAGATGAAGTAGTACGGCACTTTGGCCATGTCGCCGGAGAAGAGGCGGTGGCCGAAGGTCCGCTCGAACTGCAACGCGGCAAAGAGATCGTAGCTGAAGCGGTACGAACCGTAGCCCGAGCCCTGATCGTGGCGGCCGCTGCGGTAGAGGAGATTCTTCATCGGCGACAACTGCTCGAGCATCGCGAACGACAAATACCAATACGGCTCCGGGTCTTGGTCGTAAATCGCGATCGCCATCGCCAGCTGGTCGCGGCTCATCTGGGCCTCGTTGGCGTGACCGTAGACCACCGGTTCTTTGAACGGCGGCCAGCCGGTCTCCATGGTTTCGGCGAGGTCGAGGAAGCGCTCGATCATGACTTTTCGGTCACCGGCGCTCAGCAGGGGATAGCACCAGTCGTAAACCAGCGAGGCCGAGTAGATCGTCTCGCCGGTGCGGCGGCAGATGTCCTGGCCGTTGCCGAAATTGACCACCTTGAGGTAGTCGACCGCGAGCTTGACCGCTTCGCGGCCGACTTTTTCGTCAGCGGTGATCAGGTAATAAAAGGCTTTGCACTGAAGCGCCTGAACCAGCTTGCCGTCGTAGCCGGTTTCGACCCGGGGATCGAATTTGAAGTCGTACGGCGCAAGCGCGATTTTCTTGACCAGCTCCCAGACCGGGCGGTTTTCGCCGCTCTCAAGGTTGCGCCGGACTTGCTCCAGCGCCGCCGGGTTGACCAGCAGCCGCGGATGGCGGGCGGGCGGCGTCAGCTTCGGGCGGTAATCGGCCGCGCCCGGCGGCAGCGGCGGCGGCGTGACCGGTTCGAAATCCAGGAGGCTCACCACCGCCCCCTCGGGATTGGTCAGCTCCACCTTGACCGGTTTGCCCTTGAAGACAATCCGCTCGATTTCGAGCCGGCTTGACGGCATCGCCGCCATCACCACCCTGCGCCGCAGCGCCGGACCGTCGTCAATCCGGAAAACGGCGAAGCGGTCCGGCCCCGGAGCGCCCGTATTATTGGCCGCGGTTTTCAGGTAATAAGCCCCCGGCGCGGGTGCTTCGACGGTGTAGACCAGCGAGCCGTCGGGCTGCCGGACGCCCTGATCGGCGGGAATTGAGAAGGCGGCGAGATTGCCGGCCGCCAGCGCGGTGGCGAGAAGCGAAAGCAATGGTTTCATGACAGGCCCTTCAATAAAAAGTGGTCGGGATCGTTTCACCCTATAAACTATCTTGAAAAACGATACAAATCAAATCGAAAACCCTCGCATTTTTCAATTCGGCGGTTATATTGTCGCATTCTTCCAAAACATCCGAAAGGAACGATGATGAGAAAATTCCTCTGGTGCGGCGTCCTCTTCGCCGCCGCCGCCGCGCTCCACGCCGACGTTTCGCTGCCGAAAATTTTCGGCGACAACATGATGCTGCAACAGGGCAAAACCCTTCCGGTCTGGGGCAAAGCCGATCCCGGCGAAGCGGTCACCGTGACCTTCGGCGACGCCAAAGCCGAGACCGTCACCGGCAGCAACGGCCGCTTCCGGGTCGAACTTCCCGCCCAGTCCGTTTCCAAAGAACCCCGCGTCCTCACCGTCTCCGGCAAGAATAAAGTCGAATTCAAAAACGTCATCGTCGGCAACGTCTGGATCGCCTCCGGTCAGTCCAATATGGAGTTCCGGCTCCAGACCGCCATTCGCGCCAATGAAGTCATCGCCAAGGCCAATTACCCCGAAATCCGGCTCTTCCTGCTCAAAAAAGCCTGCGCCTTTGAGCCCAAAGACGACTGCGAAGGCGTCTGGCAGGTCTGCACCCCCGAAACCGTTCCGCCGTTCTCCGCCGTCGCCTTTTTCTTCGGTCGCGAACTCTACGAAAAAACCGGCGTTCCGGTCGGCCTGATCGGCACCTACTGGGGCGGCTCCAACGCCAAAGTCTGGACCAGCCGCGAAGTCCTCGCCGCCAAATTCCCCCACTACGCCAAGGAACTCGCCGACTACATCGCCAATCAGGCGCAAATCGAACGCAAGTACAAGGAAGAACTCTACCCCAAATACCAGCAGGATCTCAAGGAGTGGAAGGAAAAGAACGAAGCCGACTTCCTCGCCAAATACGCCGCCTACGCCGAAACCGCTAAAGCCGCCCGGCTCGCCGGCAAAGACCCCGCCGAACCCCCGGCGATGGTCCGCGCCCCCCGCGCCCCCGAGAAGCCCGGCCCCAATATGCGCATCAGCGCCAATTTGTTCAACGCCATGATCGCCCCCATCATCCCCTTTGCGGTCACCGGCGCGATCTGGTACCAGGGCGAAGCCAACGCCGGCCAGCCCGGCGAATATGAGTTGTTGATGAACGCCATGATCGCCGACTGGCGCGCCCGCTTCGGCCAGGGCGACTTCCCGTTCTACTTCGTCCAGCTCGCCAACTTCAGGAAACGCGACGTCAACCCGCCCGAAGACCTCTCCTGGGCCTACGTCCGCGAAGCCCAGAGCCGCAGCCTCGCCACCCCCAACACCGGCATGGCCGTCGCCATCGATATCGGCGAAACCCACGACATCCACCCCCAGAATAAACTCGACGTCGGCAAACGCCTCGCCCTCTGGGAACTCAAACGCCTCGGCCAGACTGTCGAATACCGCGGCCCCGTCTTCGCCAAAAGCGAAATCGCCGGCAACAAAATCGTGATCAGCTTCACTCAGGCCGCCAAACTCCAGACCGCCGACGGCTCCGCCCAGGTCAAAGGCTTCGCCATCGCCGGCGCCGACCACAAATTCGTCTGGGCCGATGCCAAGATCGTCAACGGCAACCAGATCGAAGTATCCTCCCCCGACGTCGCCAACCCCGCCGACGTCCGCTACGCCTTCGCCAACAACCCCGAAGTCAATCTGCAGAACGAAGCCGGCCTCCCCGCCGAACCCTTCCGCACCGACTCGTTCAACCCCGCCAACTACCGCTGACCCCCAAAAGCGGCAACCTCCGACGCGCACGGGGGAGAGAGTAAAAATTTTGAGGAAATTTTTTCTCCCTCCCCCGAACCCCCACCTTCTTTTCAAACCTCCTATGAGAGGTAAATAGTCAAACGGAAAATCT
>CAZRFG010000052.1:0-14030 GCA_964599205.1 uncultured Victivallaceae bacterium | reverse complement strand
GCTGCTCATGGCCAGGTATCCAGAAAACTTAAATGTGATTTCTTTTTTGCACGCCCCTACCACTCGTGGGAACAAGGCACTAATGAAAATGCAAATGGGCTGATTCGCCAATCATGCCGTCAGGCACTGCGTAAATATGGATCGTTGCAAGTTACATTTCGCGGTAGAGAGAATCAACAATCGTTCTCGAAAGTGCCTTGGATTCCAAACGGCGCAGGAGGTTTCTGGTGAAGAAAACATAGCGCCCCACCCTTGCTTCTCCAAAGTTATTCGGGCGAGCGGGATGCCGGAGAACTGCCTTGCGGCGGATAATTTGGAAGAAAACGAAGTGGTGCACTTGAATTTTTAATCTGAGCACTTGTTAGATCGGAATGGCACCTGTTTCTTCTGTTTCATTCCGGCGCTCCTTGGGTTGACCGGAGGCTCCGATCGTTGATCTCCTGCCAGCGGCATGACGCGAGCAGGCGCCGGGCGGCGCCGAGCCGGTGTTTTGCCGCATAGCGGAGCAGTCTTTCGGTTTCGGACAAGAGTTCCGGCGACAGTTGGCGATGGTGCCGCAACTGGAGTCTCGCCATCCGCCAGGCGATCCACGGCGAAGGTTTGAGCCGCCATGCTTGTTCGAAGCAGGGCATCGCCTGATGGTAAATCTCTCCCCAGCTCCGCCCAAGCCAGTAGAGCGCGTCGACATCATCCGGGTTGACCGCAAGTACCTGTCCGAGCCAGTGCCGGGCGGCTTTGATATCCCGCGCGGTGCCGAGTCCGTGGAGATAATGGAGCGCAAGGTGAAAGGCGGCATAGGCATCGCCGTTTTTTGCTCCCTTTTTGAACCAGAGAAAGGCTTTGCGGCGGTTGCGTTTGACCCCGCGTCCCCGCATATAACCGTCGCCGATATTCCCGGCGTCGGCGGGATTCCGGGTGGCAAGCCGGCTCCGGACATACCAGTGAAAGGCCCGGCGGTAGTTGACGCGGCAGCCTTCCCCAAAATAATAACATTCGGCAAGGTTGCGAAAGGCGGTTTCATCGCCGCTTTCGGCGGCAAAATGGAGGTGTTTGAAGCCCTCCGCCGGATTTCGGCGACAACCCCGGCCGTCAAGCAGATTGACGCCGTAGTTGCATGAAGCCTCGATGACTCCGCCCCGGATCGCCCGGCGGTAGCAGCGGTTGGCGCGGACATGATCGACCGGCACGCCGCTGCCGCCGCTGTCGAAAAGCAGCGCGGCGTAATAATCGCCGTCAGGATCGCTCCGGCGTCCGGCGCGCAGGAAGCATTCGAGCTGTCCGGCCTCGTCGTCCGGTCGGGCGGTGGTGATTTCCAAGTATTCGGCGTCGGTCATCGGCCGTCCCTCCTTTTTTCAAAGATAGTCCCGGCCGGATGGTTTGTCAACTCGGCAAGTTCACTTTTCGGGCGGGGCGAGGCGGATGATTTCGTTCCAGTCGCCGACCATTTTGATGTTTGCGCCGGGGGGGACGGTCAGGAATTCCTCGGGATTCCAGTCGGCGAAGAGGAGTTTCTCGATCAGATTGAGCGAGCCGGGAATTTCCCGGAAGGGGCGTTTTTCCTCTTCCGCTTTGGCGCGGCACTTCGCTTTGGCCGCTTCCGACGGGATGCCGGGGATGTCGATGAAGTAGATCGGCTGGAGTTCGCCGTCGAGCTTGGGGTGCATTGCTTCGTAGATGTAGCGGGCGTCCTCCTCGCCGTAGGTCTCGATCAGCGCTTCGTAGCTGTCGCCGAGCATCATTTCGCCGTCGGCGAAGTAATAGTTGCCGCGCTCGATGTAGCCGGTCGAGCTGAAGGGGGTGCTCGGCATCGGACTGAAAATCTCTTCGAAGCGCTTGCGGCTGCCGAGGAGGATGCCGCAGCAGTCGTGACTGCGCGGCAGTACCAGCGGGATCGCGCCCGCGCTCAAGCCGTCGGTCGAGCGGCCGCAGAGGCCGTAGGCGAGCACCACCGCGTCGAAATCCGTCGAGCGGTCGATCGCCGCTTGCAACTGCTGCCGCAGCCGGCTCGGCTTGAGGTGTTCGCCAAGCTCGATGAATTCGAGGTCGAGGGTATGCGGCGTCCGCGCCGCCGCGTGGCAGATTTCCCGGAAAAAGACGTTGCAGGCGATCACTTTGAGTTTCATGGCAGCAGCAATGCGTCGATGTAGTTGAATTCAAATTCGGGGATCACGTTGAGCGGCAGATCCTCGGGGAGGTCGATGGTGCGGATGAATTCGGCCATCGTTTCCGGTTCGGTCGCGAGTTTCGCCGCCCCGGCGAGGCTGGTGTTGCCGGCGATCCGGTAGCGGCAGACCGGCAGCATCCCGATCGCCACCGCGTTGTCGACGTCGAGGTATTTGGCGAAGCCCCCGGCGAGGTGGATCTGTTTCACCTGATCAAGGGTCATGCCGCAGTGGCCGAGCAGCGACTGGATGCCGGCAAAGACCGCCGCCTTGGCCTTCAGCAGCTGCTCGATGTCGGGCTCGGTCAGAACCACTCCCGGCGCGAGTTCGACCGCGTGGATATGGCCGCATTGGCGGCGGCGTTCGCCGAGCGCCTCAAGTTCGAGCCGCCCGAATTCATTGAGCCACCCTGCCTGCCGTCCGGCGTGGAGGATGTCGACCATCGCCGAACCGCAGACCCCCTGGGCGGCTTCGTCGCCGATCACGCTGTAGCGCCAGTCGGGCGAGAAGTGGTCGATCGCCCCCGGCGTGGCGCGGCGGCCGCACTGGATCGAGGACCCCTCAAAAGCGGGTCCGGCGGCGGCCGCGGTGCAATACATTTTTTCCCCGGCATGAAGAATGATTTCACAGTTGGTGCCGATGTCGATCAGCATTTCGCCGGGCTGGAGACGGGTGATCACGATTCCAGAAGTCAGGTCGCCCCCGACGAAGCCCGCGATCGCGGGGGCCGCCAGCACCGGCGCTTCCGGCCGGGCGGCGAGATGCAGCGCTCCGGCGGTCGCGGCGGGGAAAATCCGCACCGGGGGACGGAACGGGATTACCCCGATCGGGGTGGGATCGATGGCGAAAAAGAGCGAGGTCATCACCGTATTGCCGGAGACCGCGATCCGCACCGCGTCGGAGGCGTCGAGCGCTTCTAGGAGTTCGTTGACGGTGTCGATGATCGCCTTTTGGAGCTCGCCGAGTTGCGCGGCGGAAGCGCCGGCGTAATTGATCCGGGTCACCACATTGTCGCCGAAGCGGCTCTGGTGGTTGTAGGCCGAAGCCGAGCCGAGGATTTCGCCGGCGCGGATTTTGACCGCCGCCACGGTGGTGGTGCCGAGGTCGAGCGCGATCACCGTTTCCGGGCGCGAAACGAGCTCGCCGCCGACCCAGTCGGCGGCGATTTTGCCATGGCGTACCGCAAAGGTGCTCTCGGGGATTTCAATCCAGCCGGTTTCGCTCAGAAGCTCGGTCTGGCAGGCGTTGGCCTCGACCGGCTGCTCGCCGATGGTGACTTCCCGGTCAGCGATCCGGTAGATGCCCTGACGGAGAATCACCCGGCAGCGGTTGCAGATGCCGCGGCCGCCGCAGCGGAGGTCAAAGTGGATGTTTTCATCCGCCGCGACCTCGGAAAGCTTGCGGCCGGTTCGGGTAATCGACTTATGCACTTTTGAGAATTTTATCCACCAGTTTGACTGCGCCGTTGGCGTCTTCGCTGTAGCCGTCGGCGCCGATTTCGTCGGCGAAGGCCTGGGTCACCGGCGCGCCGCCGATGATCACTTTGACCCCGCGGCCCTTGAAGGCCTCGACCACGTCTTTCATGTAGGGCATGGTGGTGGTGAGGAGCGAACTGCAGGCCAGAATCTGGGCTCCGTCAAGCACCGCCTGTTCGTATTTGGCGACGTCGCAGTTGACGCCGAGGTCGATCACGTCGTAGCCCGCGCCCTTGAGCATGATCGCCACCAGGTTTTTGCCGATGTCGTGCAAGTCGCCCTTGACCGTGCCGATCGCGACTTTGCCGAGCGACTTGCGGCCGGAGGCGGCGATCAATGGTTCGATCAGGGCCAGCCCGGCCTGCATTGCGCGGGCGGCGATCAGGAGTTCGGGGACGTAGGCTTCGTTGCGGGAGAACTTGTCGCCGATTTCACGCATCGCCGGGATCATTCCCTGGTCGAGCAGATCGTTGATGTTTTCCTTGTTGTCGATCGCCGTCTGGACGATGGCGGCGACGTCGTTGCGTTTACCCTTGATAATGGCGGTGCGGAGCGCGGTGAAGTCGGTCATAATCTTTCTCCCCTTTGAGGTTAATAGGTGCCGAGTTTCAAGCCGGTATCGAGAAAATACCGGTAACTGTCGTAATCGGTCGATTCCGGAATCGAGTGGTCGCTGTGGAAAATGAAGCCGTTGCCCTGTTTGAGGACCGGCAGCTTGCTCTCCAGCTCGCGGCGGATGCCTTCGAGATCGTTATTGGCCACCGGCCGGACGTCGAGGCCGCCCATCAAGGCGATCTTGTCGCCGTATTCGCGGTGGATTTTGAGCACGTCCATCCCGGCCTTGACCTCGATCGCCTGCAGACAGTCGATGCCCGCCTCGATCATCCCCGGCAGCAGCGGCTCGACGAAGCCGCAGGAGTGCATGATCACCGGGAGATTGTGGGCGTGGGCGAAGTCGATGGTGCGCTTGTGCGCGCCCTGGATCAACTCTTTGTACATGTCGGGCGACATGAAGGGGCGGCCCTTGAAACCCATGTCCTCAAAGAACCAGATCCCGTCCGGCTTGCCGCCGCGGGCGAAGAGTTCCTCAAAGAGGCCGATCAGCAGCGAGGCGTAGGTGTCGGCCATTTCGAGCACCCAGTCGGGGTCGAGGGCCATGCCCATCAGCATATTCTCGTGGCCGGCGATCGGGTGGATCGCCTCAAACACGTTGACCCCGCCCCAGCAGAAAAAGGCGTTGTCGGCGGCGGCCTGTTTGCGGGCTTCGACGTAGGCTTCGAGGTTGATCCGGGCCGGATCGGGGGTCAGGAAAGGTTTCGCTTTGGCCTCCCAGTCGGCGCGGTCGGCGATGGCGTAGCCGATATGCTCGGGGGTGGAGGCATGGGCTTTGTGGCGGCGGAGCTTCGCCCCGTTGCCGTCAAGGAAAGTCTGGGTGTCGGCATCTTCGGCAATCAACTCATCGGCTTTGCGATGGTCGATTTTGAGGTTGAAGGCCCAACTCGTCCGCATGTCGAGCTTGAAGTGCCGCATCGGATCCTCGCCGGGCTTGAGTTTCCCCTGATCCACCCAGTGCGCCGCGGTGTGGCTCCAGAAGCTCTCCATGCAGCCGATTCGATCCACCGGTTGGTGTTTCAATTGGCGGCCAATGCGCTCGATGCCGGTCAGTTCCATTTTCGAATTCCTTGTGAAATAAAAATGATTTCTCTATATTTTAGCGCATCAAACGGTTTTTTTCTTCTCGTCTATTGGTATAACTTACTCTATTTTATCTTTTGATCCGATTGCCAAAGTCTTTCCGGGCGTTCACAAAGTCTGCTTTTCCGACTCGCCGGGAGCGCTTTCGGGCCATACCGCTTCGGGTATGCCCCTCAATCTACCCGGCAATTCGAAAAACCATCGCTTTGCGACCCGTCCCGGAAATCCTTTTGCAATCGGATCTTTTTCTCCGATTCAAGTCAACGTGATCAGCACCACCTCGCGGCGGCAGTTGAAGCGGAACGGGAACGAACGGTGGTTGAGACCGGAGGAAATCACCATTTTGCAGCTCTTTTTGCGATGCTCAAAGAGCCCGTAGTCGAAAAAACGGCCGTAGGTCGAGGCGCTCGCCAGGGGGCCGATCAGCGGCAGCCGGACCTGGCCGCCGTGGGTATGGCCGCAGAAGGACAAACCCGGCAGCGCATCCGGGGTTTTCAAACTGTCGAGCGCGATCACCGTGTCGGGACGGTGGGCGAGCAGAATCCGCTGCCGTTTGTCCTGCGGCCACCACGGCGTGACGATCCGCCCCGAAGCGGGATCGGCGGCGCCGTAAAAGACCAGCCGGTCGTCGCCGTAGAATTCATTTTCAAGCCAGCGGAACCCGTTGTCGGCGTAGAGTTTTCTCCAATATTCGCGGGGCAGCCAGCCTTTTTGCGCCTCCCAGTTGCCGGGGATCGCCAGCCGGATCGGGGCGAGGTGGCGGAATTCGCGCAGCACCGAGGGCAGTTCTTCGAGGTCGGTGGCGTATCCGGCCAAATCGCCGCCGCAGACCAGATAGTGCGGCTGAAAGGCCTCGATATGGGCGATCGCCTCGGCAATCACCGGCCCGAGGTCATCGGCGTCGCTGTAATGGAGATCCGAAAAAAAGGCGATCCGCAGCGACTGCGAGGCCGGGCCGGCTGCCGGAAAGTGGTAACGCGTCGCCGAAACCACCCGGCCGGAAGTCGACTCGACCTCGCCGTAGCCGGCGAGGCGGCGCCATTTTTCACCCCGGCCACTGAGGCGGAGCAACATTTTTTCCGGTTCCAGCGGCATCGGGGCGAAGCTCCGGGTTATTCCATTTCGACGAGAATCTCGGGGGGCAGCGGCTTGACCGCAACGATCTTGCGTTCGCTGCCGTTGGGCATCGAAATCACTTCGCCGATCTGGCGGTTGAGCAGCGCCTGGCCGAGCCGGGTGCGGTACGAGAGATAGTTCTTCTCCGGATTGCCGTCCCACGCTCCGAGGAGGTAGTAGGTGGAGATTTCGCCGTCGTCGTCGGCCAGGTCAACCTGGCAGCCGATCACCGTGCTGTTCTCGATTTTGACGCTCTTGAACGACACCGGCTGGATCCGGGTGAGTTCGCGCTCAAGTTCATTGCGGCGGTGGGTCAGGAAATTGCGCCGTTCCTTGGCGGCGTCGAATTCGGCGTTTTCGCGGAAGTCGCCGTGGGCGCGGGCGACCTTGAGCGCCTCGCGGTTTTCCGGGACGTGACGGTTGATGATGTCGTCGAGCTCCTGAAGCAGCCGCTCATGCGACTTGATCGAGGTGAAATTGGGCTCGTTGTTCTTGGGCACTTCGACTTTTTTGTCGGCGGCGGTGAGGCCGGCGTTGAGGATGCGCTGGCCGGCGCCGTTCTCGATGTAGTCGCGCAGGCTTTCCGAATGGCGGGCCAGCTTGACCAGCAGGCTCTGGCGTTCGCCGGGGCTGAGGAAGAGCGCGCCCTGGAGCGCCGCCGCGATCGCGATGGCGTCATCGTTGGAGGATTCGATCACTTGTTTCTGGAATTCCGACTTGTCGAGGAAGTGGACGCGAAGTTCGCGCTGTGCGGGGCCCCACGCCTTCGGCAGTTGCTCCTGGGACAGCGAACGCACCACGTTCTCGATATTGATCAGCGTCAGGAGTTCATCCTGAAGCCCCTTGCGGCTTTTCCAGATCCACAGCAGAAGGTCCGAGCCGCAGGATTTGACCGCGCTCAAAGTATCGAAAAGCACCTCCTGGGAGATCGCCGCGCAGACCGCGTTGAGCGCTTTGAGCGGCAGCCGCAGCGCACATTCGGCGAGATAGGTTTCCTCAAAAACAATACTGGTCGCCGCCGCCATCGCTTCGGTGTCGCGGGCCGGGATTTCGCCCCACACCGCGAGCTTTTCGAGCGATGCCCGGCCCGGGTTGGCCGGCCAGAAGGGGGCTTTTTCGCGCAGCGGGGTCAACATTTTGGTCAGCCCTTCGGCATTGGCGCGGCTGTTAATTTTGGTGATCACCTTGGCCAGTTCCAGCGCTTCGCGGACTGCGGTTTCCGGTTTCAGGCGTTCAAAGAATGCGGTCAATTCGGCGACTTCGTCCGGGCTGAATTTGCCGCAGCCGGCGGCCGCTTCCTTGTCCAGCAGCAGATCGATTTCGGCCAGGCTCCGGCCGGAGCTGGCGCGGCGGCTGGCGCCGGCGACCGGGGCGGCGGTCTTGGCGGGTTCGGAGTTCCACCATTTTTCGAAATCTTCGACGCTCATCGCTTTGCCGGCGGTGGACTGGGCCATCGCCTTCATCTGGGAATCCGAGACGTTGCTGATCGCCCGGCGTTTGACCAGGGTGCGGAAGTCGTGGCCCGGCATCGCCGCCGCCTTGGTCGGATCGGTGATCCGGTTGAGTTCCAGGCCGGGAGAGAACAGCACCGCTTCCTTGAGCACCGCTTCCATCGGCACCGCCACCGAGTGGCCGCGGCCGCCGTAGAGACTGACCGGCAGCGTGCCGTTGATGCTGTCCGGCGCGCCGGCCACGCCCCAGCTGCCGGCGCGGAAGATGACGGTGCCGTTTTTCAGCACCGAGAGCTTGCGGAAGCGCCAGACGATCTCATTGATCGGCATCGCGTCGTCGCGGAGGCCGAGGGCGCGCAGAAAGGGCGTCCCGGAGAGATAGGGCGGGAGCAGATGTTTGACCGATTCGCAAAGGGCGTCGCGGAAGGCCGGTGTGGAGGGGTGATTGAGGGCGGCGAGTTCGAGGCAGAAATTGGCTTGCGGATTTTCCAGGTTCTCGAGATCCCAGGATTCCCAGAGAAGATTGAGTTGGGCGGCAATTTCCGTACTGATGCCGCCCGCGTGTTGGCGGATGGCGTTCAACAGATTCTCGATATTGCGGCTGGACGGTCTTTCGGCCGCCGCCGCCACCAGGTCGTCAAGCTTGGCTTGAGTCATGATCTCCTCCGGGAGGTTGGTACTATAATTTTAGGTCAGCGCGTTATTTTTTGATGAATAACCAAATTCCAATAGTTTATTACTATACTCCGCCGGACGCGGTTTGGCAAGATTTTGCCGAAAAAATTAAGCAAATTATCGTTGACGCCGCCCGCCCCCGGCGAAAAATATTTTTTGAAAATATCGCAAAGAGGGTGTAGAGTATATAAATCAAGAAACCCCGGGCGGGCCGGTTGGCGCCCTTCACCTTTTCGCAGGATATTTTCAGCTATGGACAAACCCAAAGTCATTTATCTTTCCGGTCCGATCATGGACGAACACGAGGGCATCGCCCGCGAATGGCGCGAAGCGGCCAAGAAACTGCTCGGCGACCGCTTCAAACTGCTCGATCCGATGCGCCGCAAGTTCGTCGACCGCCAGGTCGACAGCGCCAATGAGATCGTCGAATTCGACCTTCAGGACGTGCGCGACGCCGATTTTTTGCTGGTCAACTACAACCGCGCCAGCATCGGGACCAGCATGGAGGTCTTTTACGCCGCCCACAACCTCGGGAAATTCGTGGTCGCCTTTTCGCCGCTGGAGTACAAGGACTGCAGTCCGTGGATGGCCAAGTACTGCACCAAGATTCTCCCCGACCTCGAAAGCGCCGCCGCCTACATCCTCACCCACTTTCACGATTGAGCATCTGCAATGCGAATCTTCATCTATAATTTGCTGCTGCCGTTCGCTTTTCTCGGCTTCATTCCGGGACTGCTCTGGAAGCTCTGGCGGCGGCCGGGGTGGAAGGCGACCTTCCTTGAGCGTTTCGGCATCTTCGGCAAACGCCGGGCCGGCTGCGCCGAGTTCAAGGGCGCGCTCTATGTCCACGCCGTCAGCGTCGGCGAGACGATGATCGCGCTCGGCTTCATCCGCCGCTATCTCGAGCGCTTTCCCGACCGCCGGTTCGTCTTGGCCACCACCACCACCACCGGCCAGGCGCTGGCCCGCGAAAAAGCGCCGGCCAATGTCAAGGTGATTTTCAGCCCGCTCGATTTCCGCTGGATGGTGCGCCGCACGCTCGATCTGCTTGAGCCCAAAGAAATCGTGATTTTTGAGACCGAATTGTGGCCGAACCTGATCGACCTTGCCGCCAAACGCGAAATTCCCTTGATGCTCGCCAACGGGCGCATCTCCGACCGCTCGGCGCGCGGCTACCGGCGCTGGAAATTCTTTTTCGCCCCGCTCCTCGAAGCCTTCCGGCTGATCGCCGCCCAGTCCGAGGGCGACGCCGGACGTTTCCGCTCGATCGCCCCCGGAGCCCGGGTGGAAAACTTCGGCAACCTCAAGTTCGACCAGCGCGTGCCCGCCGAAATCGGCGACGCCGGGCTCGACGGTTGCTTCGGACCCGGCCCGCACCGGATCGTCATGACCGCCAGCACCCATCCCGGCGAAGAGGCGCTGGCGCTGGCCGCATTCCAGTCGTTGCGGGGTGAATTTCCCGACCTCAAGCTGCTGCTGGTGCCCCGCCACGCCGAGCGCGGCCCCGACCTCGAGTCGATGCTGAAAAAGTCCGGTGTGAGTTTCGTCCGCCGCAGCCTTGCCAAAGTGAGTCCGCAGCCGGTCGACTGCGTTCTCGCCGACACCACCGGCGAGATGCTGAAGCTGATGAAGTCCGCCGAAATCGTGATCATGGGCAAAACCCTCGCCGGCCACACCGAGGGGCAGAACCCGATCGAACCGGCTTTGCTCGGCAAAGCGATCATCGCCGGCGACAACCTCCGCAATTTCCGCTTTGTCCGGGCTCTGCTTGCCGAAAATCACGGCATTGAACTCCTTGCCCGGGACGAAGATTTAACCGCGGCGATCCGAAGTTTGCTGCTCGACGATTCCCGTCGCGCCGAACTCGGCCGCCATGCCGCCGAGGCGGTCCGCCGGAACACCGGCGCGACCGACCGAACCATTGACGCCATCGAGAAACTGTCATGAACACTCAAATCTCACGTGCCCGCCGCGGCGAAATCACTCCTGAAATCGCCGAAGTCGCCCGCTTCGAACAGCTTGACGCCGAAGTCATCCGCGCCGGCGTCGCCGCCGGTACCATCGTCATCCCGGCCAACGTCAACCACCGCAATCTGCGCCCGGTCGGCATCGGGCGGCTGCTCCGCACCAAAATCAACGCCAACATCGGCAACTCCTCGCTCGCCAGCTGCCCCAAGCAGGAAATCGAGAAACTCCACGCCGCGCTCCGCTACGGGGCCGATACGGTGATGGACCTCAGCACCGGCGCCGCCATCGGGCCGATCCGCTGCGCGATCATCGCCGCCAGCCCGGCTCCGATCGGCACCGTGCCGGTCTACGAAGCGCTCGCCCGCTGCGGCAACGCCGATCTGCTCACCGAGGAACTGATCCTCGAGGTGATCCGCGAACAGGCCGAGCAGGGGGTCGATTACATCACCATCCATGCCGGACTCCTCCGCGCCCACGTTCCCGCCGCCAAAAAGCGGATGCTCCGGATCGTCAGCCGCGGCGGCTCGATTCTCGCCCGCTGGATGACCAAATTTGAGAAGGAAAATCCGTTCTACACCGCTTTTGATAAAATTCTCGAAATCTGCGGCAAACACGACGTCACCCTTTCGCTCGGCGACGGCATGCGTCCCGGCTGCCTCGCCGACGCCAGCGACGAAGCGCAGTTTGCGGAATTGCGGGTGCTCGGCGAACTCGTCCGCCGCAGCCGCGCCGCCGGAGTCCAGGCGATGGTCGAGGGGCCCGGTCACATTCCCTTTAACGAAATTGAGATGAATATGAAAATGGAGCGTGACATCTGCGATGACGCTCCGTTCTACATCCTCGGCCCGGTGGTGATCGACTGCGCCCCCGGCTACGACCATCTGACCAGCGCGATCGGAGCCACCATGGGAGCCTTTCACGGCGCCGCCATGCTCTGCTACGTCACTCCCAAGGAGCACCTCGGATTGCCCAATGCCGAAGACGTCCGCAACGGCGTGATCGCCTACAAGATCGCCGCCCATGCCGCCGACGTTGCCCTCGGCCGTCCCGGCGCGCGCGAACGCGACGACGCGATCAGCAAGGCCCGCGCCGAATTCGACTGGGAAAAACAGTTCGATCTCGCCCTCGACCCCGACCGCGCCCGCGAACTCCGCGCCGAAGCGATCGCCGAAAGCTCCGCCAAGACCGGACGCGACCACAGCAAGGAAGGGTATTGCACCATGTGCGGCCCCGACTTCTGCTCGATGCGCATCAGCCGCGACCTCTGAAGCCGTCAAACCGGCTGGGGATCGGCAACTCAAATGGCGAAGGCCGGCGGTATCCGCCGATCTCCGCCATTCGTTTTTTACGCCTGACCGGCGAGGTAGTTTGCGATGCCCGCGGCGGTGGGTTTGACCGCTTCGTCGCCTTTGTGCCAGTTGGCGGGGCAGACCTCACCGTTGGCTTCAAAGAACTGGAGGGCTTCGACCAGGCGCAGCGTTTCCTCGACGCTGCGGCCGAGCGGAAGGTCGTTGACCAGTTCGTGGCGGACGATCCCCTCGCGGTCGATCAGGAAGAGGCCGCGAAGCGCGATCGACTCGTCCTTGAGGATGCCGTAGCTGCGGGAAATCGATTTGGCGAGGTCGGATACCATCGGGTAGGCGAGCTGGCCGACGCCGCCGTCTTTGCGCGGCATGTTGCGCCAGGCGAAGTGGGAATAGGCGGAGTCGATCGAGACCGCCACCAGCTCGGTGTTCAGCGCTTCGAACTGCGCTTTGGCCCGGTCAAAGGCGATCAGCTCGGTCGGGCAGACAAAGGTGAAGTCGAGCGGATAGAAGAACAGCACCACGTATTTCCCGCGCAGATCCGAGAGCCGGAAATCGTCCCGGATGGAGTTGTCCGGCATCACCGCGGATGCGACGAAATCGGGTGCGAACTGAGTGACAAGCGACATGATGAACCCCCGTTTCTTTCCCCTCCGGAGTTATTCCGGAGGCAAATCTATGCGGTAATATAGCACTTGTGAAGCTGAATGCAAAAGTTTTTCGGGATTGCTCCGGCGCGTTGACGCCAAGCTCAAACCGGCGGCGCAACCCGCGCTGACCGGCGGTCGCGGTTGACAAATTTCCCTTCCGGCAAAAACGGAAAGGGGAAATTTCATGAGAGTCAGTCGCGCCAAAGTCATCGACCCATCCAAGCCAACCGTGTATTACGCCACCGTGACCGGTCTCGAATTTGAATTCGAGCACGAACTGCCGTCCGGAGTCGAATACAACCTCGCTTTCAATCTCAACCGCCGTTTGGACACGCCGCCGTTGGCGCTGGCCAAAGCGACCGCTTCGGGACGCACTTTGCACTTTGAACTCGACACCTTCACTGCTGCTTTTGAGCGTGCCTGCGCCTTCAATACCGAGTGTCAAATGGAGATCGCCGGAGACGGTGAGGTACTTCTCCAGGATACCGTCGCGATCGCCCCGCGGGTCGATGTCGAGGGGCGGCCGCCCGAGCCCCAGCCGCGCTACCCGTCTTTTGACCAAGTTGCCGCCATGATCGCCGGGAGCGCCGGCGATTCAGACGACGAAGGTTCGTCCTTTTATCCGCCGATCGCAAACTACCTGGTCAATGACGCGAGCTATGGTGCGGTCTACTACCTAGACAGCCTGATCCCGTCGATCGTTTTCGCCGAGCGGGTGCTCAATCTTAAAAAGGTCCGGCTCCGGCTGGTCAGCGCCAACCCCGCCGTCACCGGCAACATCGTGATCGTCCCGGCAGTCGATGGCGTCGACCAGGCTCCGGTCACACTGGCGGTTGGGTCGACGGCGGCGACCCGCGAAATCGAGTTTGCCACCGCCGTCACCGGCCGCTTCTCGCTCCGGCGCGATCATGCCGCCGCCGCCGACACGCTCGACAACGTCACCGCGATCGTTACCGTGCTTCGCATTTTGGAGGTCTGACCATGGATATTTTCGGCAGATTCGCCCGTGATCCGGCCTGCCTGGTGGCGATCGACGCCGCTGACGGCGGCCGCTGGCGCAGTCCGTTCCGGTCCGGCGTGGTCTATCCATCCGCGGTGCCGCGCAATTTTGCGACGGAGAACGCGTCGTGGACGGATTTCAACGTAGTACAGCCGCTCTCACGAAATATCAACGTAGCGCTCGACCTCCTATTTTATTGGGACTATGACAACTATCCGGGAGCAAATGTTTTGCTTTTTGGCTACAGCGCCACAGAAAATGCCTTTTATGTGCAGTGCTACGCAGACGGCTCAATCAGTGTATTTTCCAATCTGTTCGGCTCGTCTTATGGCTATATACCACTGAAACAACCGGGCGCGGCTTTGTCCCGTGGGTTCCACCGAATTTATTGCACGGCTATTGATAATGTTTTTAGCGCAAAGCTTGATACCAACACAACCCTAACTCAAACCGCTGGCAGGCGGTATAATCAAACGTTTTATGCTCCGTCGAGCAAATTTTCAGGATACTTCACGAGCGCTGTTTTTACAGATT
>CAZRFG010000051.1:0-14089 GCA_964599205.1 uncultured Victivallaceae bacterium | reverse complement strand
CAGGCGACGCCGGGCTTCGGCGCGGCGAGTTTGAAAACGCCGTCGGGGGCGTCCAACGTTGCCTTGCCGAGTTCCTTGCCGTCACGGTCGCGGAAGGTCAGCGTATAGCGCTTCGCCGCCGCCAGTCCGAGCTTGGCCGGGGTGACCGCAAGATTGGTGAAGCCGCCCTCGGGGTAGACCAGGAAGCCCCTGTCGCCGTCGGGGCGGATCGCCGCGCCGCCCTTTTCGAGCGCGAAGCCGTCGAGCGCCAGGGAGAACTTGCGGACTTTGCCGTAGCAATACTCGGGCGAACGCACGAAGTCGTTGTCGAGCGAATAGGCCTCCACCGTGCCGTCGGCTTTGCGGGCGAAGAAGCCCGGGGACGGGATGGTGCGGTTCTCCACCGTCCAGCTTTCGCCCGCCTTGTTGAGATTGGCGAAGAGGGTCAGGCCGTTGGCATAGGTGACTTTGATGAAACTCTTGCCGAGGGCGTCGGTGTGGAAGGCTTCGGAGGCCGGCATGAGTTTGGTTCCATCGGAGTACTCGATCGAAATCGGGTTGACGCCAAGGAAGTTGCGCTGAACGGCATTGGTCAGGAAGTAGATCCGCGGCCGGGCGTTGCCGTCGAGCCAGGCGGCGTTGCCGTAGCTCAGGGTGGAAGTCACAAAGCGGCGCAGCGCCTCGTCCTCGTCGGCGGGCGGATTGCCGCGAAAATACATCGCGTAATCCCCCATCCCGGCCTGAATCGCGTGCGGCTTGATTTTGAGCAGCGAAAAGTCGACGATATCGTCGAGCTCGCGGTAATTGAGCCCGTGCCCGAAGTAACCGTAGATCACGTCGTAAAAGCCGGCGTAGATCCAGTTGCACCCGCCCTCGGTGAAGACCGGGCCGCCGAAGATTTCGCGGTTGCGCTGCATCAGAGCGGCGTTGCCGAGGAACTCGGCGCGGAATTTACCGGCCATGAAGCTTTTGGCCCGCATGTCCGGCCACCGCCACGGTTCGCGGCAGCCGTGGACGTCGAGGTAGGAAAAGGTGGGGGAATAACGCTTGACGTATTCCGGCGCGGCCAGTTCCTGGGCCCGCTGCGCGGCGGCGGGGGTCTGGTGATAGTTGATGAACTGCCCGTCGGAGTCGCGGCGGAGGGCGCGGATGCTGAATTCCCGGGTAAAAGGATTGAGCTCGGTATAGGCGTTGTACGGCGCGAAACCGAAGCCGACTTCCTGAAAAGATTGCGAAATCCGGCGCAGATAATCCGGCCCCTTGGACGGCGCGAAGCCGTAGTTGTAGCCGTAGGACTCGTCGAGGTCGCGGTGCTGTTCGGCGTGGGAGCGGAACTGGAAGTCGCGGACGCCCTGATGATAGAGCTGGCGTACCCAGGAGAGGTCGTTCATGCCCCAGCGCCAGCTCGCCGCGGCGTATTTTTCGATATACGGCGAGACCGGATTCGGCAGCGTCGGCAGCGTCTCGTCGAAGTCGCCGGAAAAGGTGATGATGAAACGCTCGCGCGCCGGATTGCGTTTGCCGTTGGTGAGCTTGCCGTAGCGGACGCCGCCGTTGACGTTGTCGCGAACTCCGAAAAGAGTGGTGCCGTCGCTGACGAATTGATCGGCGAGCGCGGTAAAATAGAAGTCGCTGCCGATCCCGACCCGCGGGCCCTCGGGGTCGATCCGGAGATAGGGAACCCGGACGTACTTGACGCCCTCCGTGCCGCCGGGGCCGAAATTGAACTCGGCCATTTTGCCGTCTTTTTCTGCAAGGTCGAGGATCAGGCTTTTGCCATGGAGCCGGTAGCTCAGCGTAAAGTCGGCGAGTTCGTCGGTGTAGCCGTCGCCGCCGACATTGGAGCGGGCCTGAAAGGAGGCGACCAAGGTGCCGTCGGGGTTGAGGCGGGCTGCTTTGCACTCGATTTTGAGTTGCGGACTGCCGGCCTTGAGCATCTCCTTTTCCAGCTCAAAAACCGGACCGCCATCGGCGAAGGGGTGGAGGCGCCTGCCGTTGAATTCGACTTCGAGGTCATTCAAGTCGCCATTCCTGGGCGTGACCACATACCGGATCGTCTCCTTGCCGTCGCGGGCGGTGAAGACCGCGCCGCGCCCTTTGGCCTCGACCGCGGTTTCGACCTTGTCGCGGCAGACCGGCAGCGTCGAATCGGCGTTCGCCGGTTCGGGGAGCTTGAGCGGCGGCACGTCGGCCGGATAGTCGAGGTCGTCGTGGAAGAACTGAAGCGAATCGAGCAACAGAAAGTACGGCGGCTGGACCCGCTGCCGGGGGTTGAAGGCGACGGTCAGCGCGGTCAGCTTCCAAGGCCGCGGCATCGCCGCCGAAGCGTCCGGCAGCCGGAGCAGGATCGGCGACCACATCTGAAAGGTCAGAACATAGTTGGGGAACCGCAGCCGGTGCACCTTTCCCTTGGCGTCGGTGAGTTCGACCCCGTAGCCGAGGATCGGCCCCCCCATATAGTTGTACTGGAGGAAGCGGGCCCAGAGCAGCACCCCGTTTTCTTCGTCCTTGAGTGCCAAAGGAGTGTCGGGGATCAGTGCGAAGTTGCAGCTTTTCGCCTCGCTGATCGCAAGTTCGGCGGCGTAGTTGCCGAAAACCCGGCAGACCTCGCTCCGGCGGAGTTCGACCGGGGCGTCGCCCGACCGGAGCGTCCAGTTGTCGAGCGTTTCAAAACCCTCCGCCTCGCGGAAGTCCGGCTTGTCCCGTCCCGACGCCGCCAGCTCCGGCGGCCGGGGGGCGAGCGGGCAGGCGACATGGTAATAGGCTTTGGCCTCGTCGGGCGAAGCGAATTGGGTGGTCTCCACCGCGCCGAGACCGGCGCCGATGAATGCGAGCAGTGAATGAAACAGCACGTTTGCGATTCTTGGCTTCATGTTGTCGCCTTCTCCTTGAAAACTCTTTATCGTTAATTAATTATCGGTCGTCCCGCCGTTCCCGCCAGCAGACCGGGTGGATCAGCAGTGAAACCCGGTCGCCGGGGCGGCATTTTTTCAGTTTTTCCAGCAGTTCTCCGCCGCTCTTCAAGCCCGAGACGTCGCTCAGCGAAACCGTCTGGCCGGCGCGATAGCTTTCATACGCAAAGCCGAAATCGGCCAGCGAATATTTGCCGTACTCGAGGGCTCGGCCGTCGCAGCGGTAAACCGTCTTCGGCGCGTATTCGGAAAAAATCCGCATGTTGCTCAATTTCCGCTCAGTCAGCATCGGCGTGCCGTGACTCGACACCCCGGTCACCTCAAGCCCGGCCTCCCGGCAGTACGCCAGCTCCTGGCGCTGGAATTCGAGCGGCTCGATGTCCCAGAGAATCATCATCGACAAGAGGTCGTTGTGAACTCCGATTTCGTGCCCCATCGACTGAATCCGCCGATACAGCGCGTCCATCACGACGTAACGCCTCACCCCGTCCGGCTGCTGTTCCCCGTAATACGGCGCGGTCGGCCGCAGATAGTAACTCGCCCGGAGATTGCGCCGTTTTTCCTCCTCCGCCATCCGCAAAGCGGTCGCCGGATCGTAATCGATGTCGTGGCGGAAATAGACCACCACTTTGCCGGGATCGACGGTCCGGATGAAATCGCGCCCCGGACAGACCCGGTAACGCTCGCCGTCGGCCAATTCGTCGAGGATTGCGAGGTAGTCGCGCCACTGATATTTGTACGCGATCGACTTCAGCCTGACTTGATTTACGCGCAGCACCTCTTCGGCGGGGGTGGCGCGATCGAGCCGAAAGGCGTGAAGGTTGCCGCCGCCCGGCCGGAGCCCGTCCTCGTCCGCGCCGAGACAGCCCGCGCCCAGGAGCGCCGTCAGCCACAGCAACGTCTTCATCCTCATCGGCGTCCCCTCCGGGGGCGGCCGCCAGCATCGTCCGGCCATCCGGAATTGCGAACCGGCAACATCGTTGGTCTCATCGCTTTTGCCTTTCAATATCCCAAAATTCTGATTCCGGTCAGGAACAGATGGTTGACGGGGTTGGGATGAGCCGTCAGCCGGATATAACGGATCTTCTGCCCGACCGGAATTTCCTGACGGTCTTCGGCGAAGCGCCCCCGGCCGTTCATGACCAGCTCCCGCCAGGATGCTCCGTCAACCGAAATTTCCACATCAAAATAATACTCCCAGCGCGTTTGCGCAAACTGCGGCGCCAGCAAAGCGACGTAAAATTCACGGCCGAGGTCATAAGTCAGCGTCGACAGCGTGCCGTCCTGATTTTTGGCGGGAACCGGCCAGTACGATTTGAAGTCGGTAAACGAATTCACCTGACTCCCCCGTTTCTCGACCGAGGCGACCGGAAAGAGTTCGCGGAGAGCAACCGCCGCTTTGGCACGATCGACCGTGAAACTGAATTCCAGGCCGCCGCGAAACGGCTTGCCGTCCACACTTTTCCAGTCATTCCCGATCACCATGCGGTATGTCCCGTCCGAAAGTCCGGCATCGGGTGTGAACCGGAAACGCAATCCGCCGTTCTCCGCCCGCCATTTGCCGGCAATCCGCCCGCCCCGTTCGTCGAGGAGAAAGGTCCGGCCGGATTCCCCGGCATCCGGCTGCATCGCGGGGAAGAAATACAACTCCGGCGTCACCGCGGGAGCGAGATTGCGCTGGCCGTCGAGCGGCAGATGGAAAACCAGTTCGGGCTCCTCCGCACCGTCCACTTTCAGAAAATGGTCAAAAAAACGCCGGAACAGCCAATCCAGATCCAGATTTCCCAGCCTCCGGTCACGGCCGCGCGGGAACGTATGAGGTAAATCACTCATGTCGATCAGGGCGATATGGGGAATATTCGCCTTTTCCATCGCCGCCCGGACCTTCACCGCCGCCCAATACCCGACATAAGCGTCCAATTCCGAGCGGCCGTAGAAGGCCGGCACGAAACCGGGACGCAGGAAATCCGCACTCATATTGCCGTTGAACATCGCCACGCAGGCGACTTGGGCGGATACGCCGGGCCAGGGCTGCGGCACCGCCGGCTTGCGCGCCGCCATTTTGGCTTCGCAAGTGGGGTCGGCCAGGATCGCCCCCACCGGAGCCGACTTGGAAACTCCGGCGAAGCCGATGCGATCGACATCGAAATTGTATTCTGCGGCGTCAAGGCGGAGTTTCCGTATCGCCGCAAAATAGGCGTGGCGCTGGTGGGCGAATTCGGTGGCGTCGCGGTGGGCGTTGCATTCAAACGCCTTGTAAACCGGCGAAAATGGGTAATGGACGTTGGCGTAGGCGTAGCCGCGGAACAGAAAATTGGCGAGATTGATCCGCTCGGTATCAGGCGGATAATGGGCGGCATTTTCCCAGCCGCTGTTGTAGAGCACAAACAACGGGACTTTCCGGGCGACCCGGCCGGGATAGATGATATCGTAGCGGACCAAGTAATCCAGCGGTTTCCCGTGCATATCGACCATGTCCTCCGGCCGTTCCACCTTGCGGATATGGAATTCCCGGTGCGACGGACGGTCCGCGAGCTCATTATAAAGCTGCATGGTGATATTCAAACTCTCCGGCGCGGCGTATTTTTGGAGATCGTAATACACCAGGTCGGTCGCCAGCCGGTATCCGGCCGGAACCAGGAAAATCCGGTGGAACTTGGGCGCGGTCAGGCCGGTTCCGCTGAGGATGCTCTCGGCATCCGGCTTGTAAATCGAGCGGTAGATCTCCAGCATGTCGTTGTCGAAATCGGGGGTTTTGGCTTTGGGGTGATTTTTGAGATCGACCACGATCACCCAATGACCGTCGCGGGTCAGGAAATCGCGCAGGATTGCTTCGTCGGGTTCGCTGCCGATGCGAGGATAGTTGCCGTTGACAAAGTAAATCACCCCGTAGCGGTACCCGCGTTCAGGCACCGGAACCGATTCATCGCAATAGAACGAAAGGGTGATCGCCGCCCCGATGTCGCGGCATTGCCACGGCATGGTTTTCTTGCGGAAAGGTTCCAGACCGGACAATTCCGGGGAGATTGTTTCCGCTTCCACCGCTCCGGCCGTGACCGCCAAAAAAGCGACGACCCCGATCACGGCGAATTGCAGAATGGTGCCCGCCGCATGGTTCAGGAGACGCAACGCGGGGCGTCCGATATGAAAAATACCGTACATCGCATTCACTCCTTGAGCGCTTCCATCTTGTACCCCCACCACGGGTATGCCGAGCCCACGTTCAAGCCGATGGTGCCGGATACATAAGTATAAGCGAAGGTCTGGACATGGCCGTCGGTGAAGACGATGTTGAGCCGGTCGCGGTGACGGGGATAGAGGGCGTAGGAACCGCTGAAAAAGGTGCTGGGATAATTCATGTAGCTCGATCCGCCCCGTTCCACCACCGGGCTTGTCGAGTGACCGCTCTCGCCGAAAAACAGGCACCGGGACGGGCGCTTGATCTGCGACATCTTGTAACATTGCCGCCAATTGTTCCAGACGCCGTTGATTCCGTAGCTCGGCGCATCGTAGGCGGTGCCGAGGCTGTGGAACGCCTGCAAGTCGCTCGGGCAACTCAGCACCGCCTGGGTCAGCTTGCGGTTCTGCCGGTAAACCGCCTCGCTCTTGTCGGAGGCGTTTCGAATCTCCCGGTAATACCCCTGGTTGTCCGGAAAATACTCCAGATTATCCTGGGTATACATCAAAAAATAGGTGCCGATTTGTCTCCCGTTGTTGACGCAGCCGGTCATTTTCGCCTTTTCCCGCGCCTGATTGAGGGCGGGAAGCAGCATCGCGGCCAGGATGGCGATGATCGCGATCACCACCAGGAGTTCGATCAGGGTGAATTGGAATCTGATTCGAGGCGACATCATGAGCATTTTCCTTATTTTTGCCGGGAACACTTGAGATCGTACGCTTCAACTTCCTCCGGCGACATCGCCGGGCCGACGGTTCTGCCCTCGAAATACGAGTAGTGGGCGTAGCGGTCGCCGAATTCGAGGCAGCCGCTCTTGAGCTGTCGAACCAGACTTTCCATGCACATTTCACCCTCTTCGCGCGAAGAGGAGTAAGCCCCGGCAATGCCGAAGACGCGAACGAAGTAGTCGAACCTCCCGCTGTCGATCACCACGCTCAGCCGCCGCGGGATTTCCAGCCCCGACTCCAGGAGCCGCCGGTAGATTTCAAGCGAGGTCGCGCCGCCGAAAGGCACCAGCAGCGCGGTGTGATCTTTGAGCTTCGCCATCACCGCGTCGCCCGCTTCGGGACGCGGCATGGTCGAATCGGTATTGAAGGGAATCCGGACGAAATCGACTTCGACGCCGGGCGGAATGAGGTTGCAGATGTAGCTCCCCAGCCCCTCCGAACAGGGCACCAGAATCCGGCGGTGGCCCTGCGCGGTCAGGCGGTCAAAGAGCAAGCGCACTTTTTCCTGCTGCGGCAGGAACACCCGGATGAAACGCCGTTTCTCAAGTTCGCCGATGCGGTCGGCCATGCCGAGAGCGACGCAGGGTTTGAGCTGGCGTTCGAGGAACTGGCGGAGCCCTTCGGAGAGGAAAGTAAGAATATAGCCGTCCGCCTCGATCCCGGCGTACAACTGCTCGGCATTCTCGGCCCCGGCGACAAAGAGCCGCTCGTCGATCTCGCGGATGATCACATTGACCCCGGACCGGCTGCCGGCCGAAATCACCCCGCCGAGAAAGTCGAGGAAAGCCTGATCCTCGACCAGCCGGCTGCTGCAGAACACCACCACATTGAAACTCCGCCGGGCCGCCGGTACCGCCGGAGCCGCCGGTACCGAATCCGAAGCGCCGACGATCAAGGTATGCCCGCGCCGGGCATCGGAGACAAGGCGGCCGCGCTGTTGGAGTTCGGCCAGCGCCGCCCGGATGGTGGCGCGGCTGGCGACGTAACGCTCGCCGAGCGCCCGTTCCCCCGGCAACTTGCCAACATTGGCGTAGTCGGCGTAGATTTGTTCGGCAAGTCGTTTGAAAAGCTGCGTTTTCATGTCTTTCGGCATCCTTCTGGTTTTTTTCTACCAATAGTATACCAAAAAACAAAAACAATGTCAAGGGCAATTCCCGAAAAAAACTTATTTTCTTGTCACAGAAGGACTGGAGGAGCAGAAATCAGGGGGCGAAAACATAGCGGAAACGGCCGCCGGGGGCGACGTCGCCGCGGCGGTAAAAGTCGAAGATATCGCCGTCGGGGCAGTTGTCGTCGGCCCATTTGAAGTCGAAGCGGGGAATCGCGCCGCTCCGTCCGAAGCCGAGTGCGGCACGCGGGATTTTGATGACCAGCGTTTTGCCGTCGAGCGCAAAATCGACCGGCACCGGCGGATCGCAGCGCCAGTGGCCGTTGAAGCGCTCGAGGAACGCCTTGCCGGCGGTCGGGGGAATCCGGTTGACGATGTATTCAAAGCCTTCCCACTGCGGCCCCTGGTCGGCCGGATCGGTGTCGAGCAAGAGCCGCATCCAGTTGTCGCCGGGGGTCCCGATCGCCTGGGCGCAATCGACCCGGAAATAGACGAAGTCATCGTCCCAGGCGACCCGGGAACTCACGATGTCGTGACGCTGGGCCGGACTCCGGTAGCGGGTGCCTTTCCACCCCGCGCTGTCGCGCGCGGGACCGTCGTTGCGGTAGTCGGTGAAAACCGGTTCCACCCGATCCCAGCCCTTCAGCGGTTCGGCGAGGTCGATGGTGCGGTTGGCCCGCTGCACGATCGGCGCACCGGGACTGCCTTTGAACCGCCGCACATTGGCCGCCAGCTGGTAATAGAAGTGATCCTGAAGCTTGCCGGCGGAGGGCTCGATGTCGCGGCTGAATTCGTCGTTGTACTGGTCGGGGAAGGCGTTTTCACTCTTCATCCAGTTGACATGGCGGCCGGCGATCCACTCGTTCCAGCCGGTGACGAAGACCACCTCGGGGTCAGCCTTGAGCGCCCGGTCCCACTGCTGTTGAAAGTTCAACCCGAAAAGCGCCGCGTCCGGCGAATCCGCCCGGATCGTCCGGGTGCCGCCGCGAACCGGCACGGTGATGAAATAGTCCCCCCGGGCGCAGCCGCGCCCGAAGACGCCGCCGCGGAAATCGTTCATCGCCACCAGCCCGTGCTTGCTCGCATTCTGGGCGACGCTGACCGCCATCTCCTCGGTCTTGCCGCCGACCGCACCGTAGCGGGATTGCGGATAGGTCGAGCACCAGCCCCAACTCGTCGCCTCGGGCGGACAGTCCGCGGTGAAATACGAGGCCTGATTGCGGCGGAAGGTGAAGAAGTCGAGAATTTCGGAATCGTTGAGATCCTTGGGATTGAGCGCGGCGGGATAGGCCAGGATCAACGGCTTGCCCTGCCAGCGGAACCACAGCTCGCGTCCGAGGCCGGGCTGGTAGATGTCGCGATACAGCTGCCGCAGCTGGACGGCGGTGTTGCCGTTGGGCGCGAAGTTGAGCATGAAAGCGATCCGTGGCGCCGGCACCCCGTCGCGCCGGGCCTCCTCGAACCCCCGGATCAACTCCTTGACCGCGCTCATCCAGGTAAAGGTGCCGTTGGTGCAATCGAGGACAATCACATCGACGCCGGCGTCGGCCAGCAGCTCGGCATGCTTGCGGACGATATAAGGATCGAGATTGGTGTAGTAGCCGAACAGCGGTTCATTCCAGAAATACGGCGTCCCCGGAGGCGTCTTTTCCCAGGCCCGGTGTTTGAAGTCGTTGCGGGCTTCGGGAAATTCGGCGATGATCCGATTGATGTTGCGGGGCGTTTGATCGGCATGCGCGTAATGCCAGACCCAGTAAAACATCGCCACCGTCCGGGCCGGCCGGATGATTGCGCCCGGATTGCCGGTGCTGAGCCGCCGCCCCAGCCCGTCAACCGCGCTCCAGTTGAGCGGCCCCGCCCCCTCGTCGGCGGCTATCGCCGCCGCGACCGCCAGCCATCCCGCCGCCAAAATTTTCGCCGCCTTTGCGATCATGAATTCCTCCGGCCTTACTATAACCGCCGCCGCCGCGATTGTCAAAAAAATATTTTTACCCGGGATGAACCGGACGCCGCGCAATCCCGGCACGGCGAAGTCATCCGGCAGGCGAATTCGCGTCCGGCGGAAAAATCCGGGTCGAGGCGTCGGCGAAGCGCCGGAACCAAGCCGCGTTTTCGGTATGGATCGGATGGATCTCCCGGGGCCGGGTCCGCGCGATCAGCGCGGCGATCGCCCCGGCGTCGGCATGCCCAGAGGTATGCAACGAAACCGTTTCCAGCCCCAGGTCGGCGCATTCGGCGAGGAAGGCTTGCATCCCCGGCCGCCGCTTGTACCCCTCCCACAGCGAATAGACCAGCACGCCGCCGGAAAAAGGCATCAGCCGGCTCAGGCTCCTCAAATATCCCGCCATGGAATCCCGGACACACATCACGAAGCGCGCTTTGGAGATCGCACTCCGGCCGATCTTGCGGTCGCCGAAACGGTCGAAAAGAAATTTGCGCGAATCCTCCGGGCGGTAGCTCCGGGTAATGAAAACCCGGACACGCCAGTCCCGCTCGGGGCGCGGGATATGGCCGCCGGCGGCGGCGGTAATGTTCGCCATATAGAGGTCCTGCAGCATCAGCCGCTCCGTTTTGAGCGCCGCCCGGTAGATCGTGACGATACGGTCGATGTTCATCGCCGAAGTCAACACCAAAACCGGTCCCGTATACTGCTTCATGATCGCTTCGAACCGGCTTTCAAGCCCGGCTTCGGCGAGCGGTCGATCCGCTTCGCGCGACAGGGTGGTGCCCTCGCAGATCAGCTTGTCCACTTGCGGCAGCGTCGCCAGCCGCGCGGCAAAGGACTTCCGGCCGTTGCCGCGAAAGTCGCCGGTGTAGAGAATGCGCTCGCCACCGCTTTCGGCCAGCAGCATGTAACTGTCGAAAGCCGAGTGATCGCACAAGAACGGCGTGACCGCGATATCCCCGATCCGGATTGCTTCGCCGTCGCGAAGCCACCCCGCAGGGCGGATGGTCGGACGCCGGCAATATTGATCGGCCGCCGCGAGGATCCTGAAGGCGCGTTCCCCGAGATAAATTGGAACCGTTCCCGGCAATTCCGCCCAAAGGCCGATATGGTCGCCGTGATAGTGCGAGAAAAAAGCCGCGTCGCAGCGGGCCGCCGCCGAGGTGAAGCCCGGCGGCGGCGCGTTCCCTTCCCCGGCCGCGTCGAGCGGAGAACCGGCGTCGAAAAGGATCCTCGTCGAGTCGGTGGCGATTTCGACGATGTTGCCGCCGATCTGCTGTTGGCCGCGATGGATGGCGAGTTTCATCTCAGGTCGCGATGGTGTACAAAGTGAGAACGTGTTCAATGACTTCGACGATCCGCTTCGCGTCTTCCGGCGTCGAGGGGGGCCGGTTCAAACGGACGGTCACGCTCTCCTTGCCGGAATCGGCTTTGCAGAAATCGGCGAAATTTTTGTTGATGTTCTCGGATACTTTGGCCGCCAGAAACTCCAGTATGGCCTCTGGAGAGCGGTCCTTCTGGATGGTGATCCGGTCGCTGAACGTCGCCTTGTTGAGATAAAACGTAAATTGTCCGGGAATCCCCAGCGGGAGCTCGACGAAGCGGCCGCAGAAACTGCCGCTCTTGCGGGAACCCTTTTCCGCAATTTCCTTGAGCTCGTCCTCATTGACGGTAAAGATTTTCTCAAGATCGGTGATGAGATAGAACCGGATCTTGTCCGGACAATCCACCGCGCGGTGGATCAGCGGCACCGACTGTTCGACCCAGCGCTGGAGCTCGGCGTCCAATGTTTCGGCGAATCCGGTCGGCGCTTTGCGGGGCAGCAGACTCCGCACCGCGACGATCAGCACCGCCACCGCCACCATGGTTCCGGCGAAATCCTTGACCCCGCCGGCGATCACCCCCGGCGTCGCATCATTGAGGATCACTTCGGCAATGACGGCAACCAGCGCGACCAGACCGCAGACGCCGCCGAAGAGAGTTTCCGGACTGAGCTTATTCCACATGATTTCCCCCCTCCAGCCGCGCGGCGAATTCGTCCAGCGTGGACAAGTGATCGACATACAACCCGTACCCGAGGCAGGACGCGTTCGCCGCCTTCACCTCGATCCCCGCAAGCAGTTCGGGACGGCTTCGAATCGCGCTGATGGCGCGTTGCAGAATCACGCTCCGGGGATTGTGGTTGGCAAAGAGGAAAATCACCTCCGGCATCCCCTCTTCGATCTCCAGCGGCCCTTTGATGCCGTCGATCAACCCCAATTCGAGCAGCTGATTGATGGTGTCGCAACTGTCGCGGCGGATTTCGTCGCAACCGTCCGGCGCGGCGAAAAAACGCCTGATCTGTTCCAGATGCTGAATCATGCCGGACTTATTGTCGATCGCGCCGTCGCCATATTTGAATTCCATCACCGCCAGCCGGGCCCGCCGGTTTCTTCGCGCTTTCTTGCCGTCCGCCGGATAGCGAATGCCGAGGAGGTCGAAACGGCTCCGATTGCCGCTGTCGGCATATTCCATGTCGGCGATGAAATAATCGGTGCCGGCGGCGATTGCGCCGCGGTTGTTTTCGCGAAAGATCAGCTGCTGAAATTCGCGCTCGGGTTTGGGATGTTCATAAAACCAGAGATCCATTTCCGCTTTGGCCAGGGGCAGAGTCGCCAGCCAATCCTCCGGGGTCGAATTTTTCCGTAGCGCCGCTTCATACCGCGACTCGCAATCGAGATGGCGACAGTAGTCGAAGTCAAAGGTGCAAGCGTATTGCGCCCCCGGTCTGGCCACCTTCAGCAGATTGCCGCCCCGGTAGTAAATGTTGATATAGTTGTCCCGGATGGACAGCGCCAGCGTATCATCCCGCCGAACGGCTTGCAGCAGCAACCGCAACGGACCATGCTGCAAATCGTGCATCCATTGCTCGTCAAGTTTTCGCATTGTGCTTTCCCCGCCTCCTTTTTAACTTCAATTTAAACGCTACTATAAAACCGCAACCGCATAAATACAAGAGCGGGAACTTTTTTTCATACCGTCGCCGGAGCGGATTGGCAATCGCGTCCGGACGGCAGTAGAGTATCTGCGGACAGCATCACCGGGGAGGTTGCAATGGAGATTACAGAAACCGTCTGGTTTGCGGCGCTGATGACCACGATTGCCGTCGCCGGAATCGCGCTGGCGTCAAGTCGCGCCGGGCGCATCGCGGCGGTCCTGGGGGCGCTGTACTTTCTCTTCCGCATCAGGCTGGAAATCCTCTGGAAGGCCGAATTTACGGCCGAAGACGTTCCGATCCGGATTGATTTACTGCTCCTCAGTCCCTTTGACCTGGGCTTCTCCGTCGTCATTGCGGCATTGAGCTTGAAATTCGCCATCGACCGGTTGCTTCGCCGTTTCCGGCAATAACTCCGATATGGCCTCAAGCCCTTCGCCCCTTGAGCCGCAAAGGGAAAGTCGAGTAAAAACAGCCGGCTTGATTTGCATATCCGCGCCATGTCCGATATATTACCGTAAAATCCAATATCCGGGAGGGAGCAATGAACGTTTCGATTATTCGTCATATCGGAAAGGCTGGGTTATGGATTCTGCTTTTGGGCTTAGCCTTGTTCCTTGCCGGGTGTGACAACGATCAGGACACGCTCTTCAAGTCGGCCTGGGGGGCGGAAAACCTTGAGTTCATCAAACAGTCCAACGCCGCCTCCTTTTCGCAATTGGAGAATTATGAATTGTGGGTCGGCCGGGTTGAACGGCACGATGACGGCGAGATTGTCCTCATCGACGCGGTCAGTTTCGAATCCCGCCGCCAGGAACGGGTCCGCCGCGCCAGCCGTTTCCGGTATATCGACTGGCCGTCCGACGCTTATCCGCGGTTGCATTCCGGCGAGTATATCGCTTTTGTCGCGATCCGGGATCTCAAGGGGCGGCTGATCGTGCTGACCGACCGGGTCGCCAAACTCTCCAAGCCCAACGGCAAGTTGCTGGTGACCCCGTTCAAAATCAAACGCCACCAGCAGATTTATCGCAAACCCGATTCCCCGCTGGAAATCTCGGCGGGCACCGACCGGCCGATATACGCCCCGGGCGAAGCGGTGAATCTCTGCGTTGAGTACGCCAATTACGGTCAGAGCAAAATCAATCCGGTGGAGAAGAATCCGGCGGCATTGACGCTTGAACTGAGCGGCGGCCCCGACAGCGCACCGATTGCGCCGAAGAATCCGGAAAGCGTCAAAATCCCGATCCCCGACACGCTGGGAGGCA